>NZ_JBOEFX010000056.1:0-86860 GCF_050633125.1 Lewinella sp. | reverse complement strand
AGTTGCCGAGTACAATGGTGCTTATAAGGTAAGTAAAGGCATGCTGGATGAGTTTGGCCCTAAAAGGGTTATCGACACGCCAATTGCAGAACTAGGTTTTGCCGGTATTGGAGTAGGAGCTGCTATGAACGGCTTGCGTCCTATTATTGAATTCATGACCTGGAACTTCGCTGTTTTGGCTTTTGATCAGATCGTGAACAATGCCGCTAAGACCTTGTCGCAGTCAGCTGGGCAGTTCAATTGCCCGATTGTATTCAGAGGTCCGTCCGGTTCTGCCGGACAGTTGGCACAGCAGCACTCGCAGACTTTCGAAAGCTGGATGGCCAATACGCCAGGATTGAAGGTTATTTCCTGTATCGATCCTGCGGATGCCAAAGGACTATTGAAATCCGCTATTCGCGATAATGATCCTGTTTGTGTGATGGAGTCAGAGATGCTTTATGGTTTCGAAGGAGAAGTGCCAGAAGGAGAGTATCTCGTACCCATTGGTAAAGCCGCTGTACGTCGCGAAGGTACCGATGTCACCTTGGTATCTTATAATAAGATGATGCTCCCAACACTGGAAGCTGCCGAAGAGTTAGCCAAAGAAGGCATCAGTGCTGAGGTTATCGACCTACGTACTATTCGACCACTGGACTATCATACCATTGTCGCATCGGTTAAGAAAACCAATCGCCTCATCGTCGTAGACGAAGCTTGGCCATTTGCTGGTGTTTCTAGCGAGGTGGCTTACGAAGTACAGAAATTCGCCTTTGACTACCTGGATGCACCAGTTATTCGCGTAAATTCTGCGGATGTGTCTCTTCCTTATGCTGCTCCTTTTGTTGAAGCTTACCTGCCAAATGCAGAAAAGATTATCAAGGCAGTAAAAGAAGTATCTTACGTGAAGTAAGGCAAATCACTTCAATACATAAAAAAGGCAGTCACTTTACTAGTGGCTGCCTTTTTTCATCAAACTATGGTCTATGTGATCAAACTCATGGATTCTTTACCACAATAGACACAGAGGAGTTTATTTAGGCTAATCCAAATTTAGCAAAAAACACACTCCTACATTTCACCACATAGCCACAGAGAAAGTACATCCATCATCACTATCCAAGAAACATTTGGGCTTGCTACTATAAAAACTATGTGCTCCTATGTACCTATGTGGTGAAAAACATCCCACTACAGCGGTCACTAATCGTCGCCCAGCATCAATTGCGCCATACTGTCTATTCCGGCCGGATTTCCAAAATAGCTGATATGATCACAAGCGCACTCCAAAACCACTGGCGGAAATTGCCGCTCAGCACCTCCAGGGATCACCTTGATTTTCTCCGTGCTTACCGCAATATCATTGGGGGACTTGAACAGAAGTAAATCAAGTGCATCGTAGTGCCCACGGCTCTTGAAGCGGGCCATTACTTTTTGTAACAGCTTCGCCTGTGGCCCGGCTACAGCAGGTGGAATCAACTGTGTATTACCCGCAATGATAGTATACGGAATACCAGGATCACTGCCATCGTTGAGCGCTTTGAGGAAGTCACTATCAGAATTCATCTGCTTGAGGGTGAAGAATAGTTTATCTAAAAACTTGCCCACCACCCGCAATGGAATAACATAAGGCTGCACAAAGGCTGCTCCGTTGACAGCATTCGCCAGTAGCGGCGTCGCCATTTCATAAAGTGAGCCGTAGGGGGAGCCTTGGTTAGGAGTACCCAATTGATAAAGATGATTGACAACCTGGTTGCCCTCTAGTTTTTCAATGAACCAACGACTCACAAGGCCACCCATGGAGTGCGCCACAATGTGGAAGGTTTTGCCGTGGTTAGGGCCTAGACCAACGGCTAACAACTTATCCTTCATTGCCTGTGCAGTGTCCTCAATTGGTGTATTGAGGTTTTCATAATCAAAGGTAAGGATCAGGTCATATTCGTCTTCCAGGGTATGGCCGGCAGCATCTTTCACCAAGCGAATGCTTTTCGGCATCTCCAGCGTGTCACCAATGATGCCGTGAATGTACATCACTATGCGATCAGCTCCAGCTACGGCTGCTTTTACAGCGGCAGCGTCGGTGTTGTAATCAATTTTTATACCAACTGCTGCTTTCTCTTCAGGTGGTGCATCCACAAAGGTGCCTATAGCTAACTGCGGGTGCTGGTACACAAAAGGCAGGTATTTACCTACTGTTTTCTGGAAGAATATCTTGATGGAGCCTCCCAGGCTGCGGGTGCCACTAGGGGTCGGGTCGGGCAAATCTTCAATCAACACCATGCCGTCTTCATCCATCATTCCTATCGGATAATACAGCCCCGTTTCGGGATCAAAACCGACAGGAACGACAAACTCATCTTCGGTTGGCATCAGATTAAGCTTTACCTTAATGGGGTTATCCGCATTCACCTTGTCGGTACCCTCCGAGTTGTAAAATTCAAGGACGTTGACCGGTGGTTTCTGACTCAGACCTTCGGCCAAATCATGGTTCGACCAACCAGCGGGAAAATCGGGTAGGGGAGTGCTGTCTGATAAGTTACGGGCTGCCTCCGGTTGGCAATTTAGCGTCGCTAAGCTACTTACGCCAGCTGGCATCTCTATGGTGATGGCGTTGGCTACCTCTTTTTGTTCGCCGCCACCAACTTGTACTTCACGGGTTGGCCGGACGGTCTTTAAAATAATATCTTCTACCGTCCAATCGTGTTTAGGAGACTGGTTGGCTGGGTTACGACCTGCTTTTAAGGTAACATGTGTGGGATTATCCATTTCCAGGGCTTCCTGGTTGAAGTCATCAGTAGAGAGTTCCAAAGTACTCACAAACACCTTCATGTACTCCGTGAGTTCGTTGACACCGTGAGCCAGAAACGCATCATCTACCCCTAGTGCGATACACTTGTAAGTATCTCCATTGTCCATGCGATCCAATAACCAAGCTTCTTCACCTTCTTCTAATACTTCCAATGCCATGAATTTGTTTTTCACGGCATAATCGGCTTGCATATTTACAACACTAAAGTAAAGTTTCCTTTTACTTGTGTTCTTGACTTTCATTCTGAAGGCTGGCTGTAGCCATTTTTCATCACCCTCTTTGGTAGCGTCGTAATCATAATTAAAAACGACTTCCTCTTGCCAATTTACAGCTGTTGCGGGGCAATCGTCATCTTCCAACCATGCACCGGGTTGATCTACCCGCAAAAGCTCAATCTGGTAATCATCGCGTTTAAGCGTAGTCCGAGGATTATTGATATTCTTGACGTGGTGCCAATGCGCAACACTCTCGGTATCATCCAGGAAAATCATTGCATTGTCAGAGGTGTAGCCCTTTAAACGGCGGAATACCGGACGATCTTCTCCTGGAAAGGTCAGGCGTAGGGTATTATCGATGGCTCTTGCCCAATAATCAGCCTGATCTGGATTGTCGGTGAATTCGAAATAAATGGGTGTCGCCCGATCTTTGAGTGCTTGCTTGATGATTTTATTGCCTTCGGCTTCATTATCCTTGGCCAAGGCAATCTTGATTTGTCGAGCGGGCAGTTGTTCGAGTTTGGCGAGGTAGGATTTTGATTTGTCGAGCTTGGAACTGTCGGCCAATTCCGAGTGCATCATGTCAACCTTGGTGACCTTCATTTGGATATTGTCGACACTTAGTTGTATCTCTCCCGCACGGTCAGCGGGCCAGTTGTGGATAGCACCAGCGTTTACTACCCAGCTATCTGCTTTTTTATCAAAATTTACGGTATAGCTCGGTGCTTTTGTCTTAGGCAACTGGCCTAAGAAATAACGCTTTTTATCCTCTTCGACGGAAGCATCAATCTGAGGCGATTGTTTCTCGACGTAGTTAGATACGAGTACTTTTAAATTACTAATTAACTGGCTGTAAGTGAGCTGCCCGTTGTACTGTTCCAGTAAAGAAATAAGGTTGTACGTAAATGCACCTCTGGTCGTTTCGCCAATGCGAAGTTCTTTGGCTGTCTCACTGGCACTCGCTGCCGCAAGTGCTACGTGGCGACCTCGGGGAGGTGTTAAATCAATACGCCCGGCAGTAGCTGCGCCTTTTTGGTAGCGCTCCTTGCCACAAAAGTCATTAACAGTTGGAATATTACGAGCCGTCTCTGCCATACGTGAAGTCACCCGTACATCGCGGGTGTTGGTACCAGAATGGCAACAGTCAAAAATAGCAACGAAGTGTTGATTATGCTGGTGCGTAGCCTCCCAGATGAGGTAAGACAATTCTTTGTCCATCAAGTCGTAGCCACCGGATGCGATACGACTATCCCAACAGACGAGTGTCTCAAGCTTACCATCAGGATCAATGTGATGGAATTCAGTTGGCGAGACGACTTGTGATCCGTGTCCACTATAATAAAGTAAGCAAGTATCTTCGGCTTTAGCCGCCTGGAAATGCTTGAATCCAGCGACAATATTCGCCTTGGTAGCATCCTTGTCAAAAATGGTCTTGATTGATATTTCTTCACAGTCGTAGTTACCTTCTAGGTAAGCAACCAGTGATTTTGCATCATTGACACAGCCATTTAAACGATGGTGCGCAATGGGATACTGGTCGATGGCAACGACTAGGGCATAGATCATAATGGGTCAGGTTTGAGTTTTAGAAGAAAAAAGAACAGCACAAAATTGATTTGAGCTTTCGTTTTTCAAAAATAGGAAAAACATTTTAATCTATTCGGTCTATAGACTACCGTGTGCATTTTATACCCGGCACTTAGTAACGGGCATATAGCAAGGGAACGTTATTTTTGACCAATACTAAACAATAGAGAAGTATGCCCTCAGTTTGGCGTTTCGTAAAATACATGGTGGGTATAATTATCCTTTATTATGGTTACTTCCTGGTGATCAAAACTTGGTCTTATTCGGACTTTGCTCCAACAACGGGACTGCTCATTGCTAAGCAAAGTGTTATCCAGCAGTCACATTACCTCCTTGCATTTTATACGCATGTTTTTTCTAGTATTTTCGTGCTGCTGATAGGGGGCTTACAGTTTTCAAGCTCATTTTTTCGTTATTCACCTCGATGGCATCAACTGTTGGGGAAGTTCTATGTAGGTATCGTTTTGCTTTTAAGCGCGCCTTCCGGCTTTGTCATTGCTTTACATGCTAATGGAGGCTTACCTGCCAAGGTGGCTTTTGTTTTTCAAAGCGTATTATGGTGGCTGATGACGGCGCTTGCGCTAAAGTACGCCAGGGAAGGAAACTGGATGGAACACAGCAAATTTATGCTGCGCAGCTATGCCCTTGCACTGGCAGCAATCAGCTTACGAATATACGCCTACGTATTGCCTGCTTTTTTTGGGACGTACCCTATTGAAACCTACATTACGAATGCTTGGATGAGTTGGGTAGGCAACCTGTTACTGGCAGAATTATTCATTTATTTAGGCTTCTGCCAATATCTAATAAATACCTTTGGGCCTTCACAAGTAAAATAATGGCGATAATGAATTTGAAGTTCTATTGGCTGGGAGGGATAATAATTTTCCTGTTTTCGTGTACCAATGATCAAGTACAAAAACAGGAGGAAGCGGCAAGTCAGCAGGCACAAACAGCGGAAACAAATATAACGGAAGTAGAAAAGCTACCTGCTTATCGCTTTGATCACAAACAGCAGTTGGAGCCATCTTTTTTGGAAGGAAAGACCAAGGAGGAATTGGCTATGTTTCGCAACGAAATATATGCTTACCACGGGTATCGCTTCAAAAATGAGGAACTCAATGCCACTTTTGCAGCCCAAGGCTACGCTGTTAATAATGACGATGTTAGTGGTAAACTCACGAGTGTAGATGCTCATAACCTTGCCTTGATTCAATCGCTAGAAAGAGCACACGCTACGCAGAAAGCCGCCATTCAATTGGAGGATATTGAATTTTCAGGGGAAATAGCAAAAGAGTTTAAGGTGTTTTTGCAAAAACTACTTGTAGCAGCTAACCAAGGGGATACAGCCTTTGTCAGTAGTATCATTCATCCTGAATATTCTACCAGCCCTGGGTTTGTTGTGAATATGATTGGGCAGCGAGAGTACAGCAGCGAAAAAGAAAAGGTAATCTATGCAGCACATTTGTGTGAGGAGGAATATTGTCAGGGATGCAATGAAAAAGTAATCGCTGAGCCGAATATGGAGTTCTATGTATTTGGTGTAACTTACGAATACGATGCAGCCGAAGCGGATCGAGATAGTAGCGCACTCTATTATTTTTTTATAGAAACCCCGAACGGCTACCGTATGTATTGTGAATTTGCAGCAGGTTAAATTATTGTTTTTTTTGCTGCTCATTTTATACTTTTGCAGAAATAAAAGCTTAAAATCAATAGAACAGGATTTTACTGATCAAATAAAACCATGGGAAGAGCATTTGAATATCGGAAAGCGAGGAAAATGAAGCGCTGGGCCTCTATGGCTAAAGTCTTCACTAAGATTGGTAGAGAGATCGCAATGGCGGTCAAGGACGGTGGCGGAGAACCCGATTACAATCCACGCTTAAGGATTGCAGTCCAGAATGCCAAGACGGCCAACATGCCTAAGGCCAATGTGGATGCCGCCATCAAGCGGGCCCTGTCTAAAGATTCAGAAAATTACGCTGAAGTTATTTACGAAGGTTACGGCCCCAATGGTATTGCTGTAATGGTAGAAACCGCTACGGATAATACCAATCGTACTGTCGCTAGCATGCGCCTGCAATTTTCTAAAGGAGGAGGCAGCCTTGGTAACTCTGGTGAAGTCGAATATATGTTTACGCGCCGTGGTGTGTTCAAAGTGAAAGCAGAAGGCCTTGATCAGGAAGAGCTGGAACTAGAACTGATCGATCATGGGCTGGAAGAACTAGGCACAGAAGATGACCTTTTTGTCCTCTATACCGCTTTCGAAGATTTTGGCGCGATGCAGCAGGCACTCGAAGAACGCAAAATTGCAGTGGATACAGCAGAACTAATCCGGGTGCCTTCGCATACCAAGAAATTGGATGATGATGGTGTTGAAGCGATGATTAAGCTGATCGAAAGATTAGAAGATGATGATGATGTCGTCAATGTCTTTCATAACATGGACATGGAGGACGAATAATGATGCATAATAAAGAATCAATAAGTCGCCAATTTCAGGCGCTTACTACTTACGCCCCGGCACTTCTTTTACGCGCGCCGGGGCGTATTAATATCATAGGAGAGCATACCGATTATAATCAAGGCTTGGTATTGCCAGGAGCGATTGACCGGGCTTTGTATTTTGCAGTCAGGCCCAATGGTACCCAACAATTGCGTTTTTGGGCTTTAGATATTGAAGAATCAGCGGTTGTTGATTTGGTTGAAGTGAAGTCGGGTAAGTCTCTCTGGATCAATTATTTATTGGGGATTGCTGACCAGTTTTCACAACGTGGCCACGAATTGATCGGCCTAGATGTTGTTTTTGGTGGCAACCTTCCCGTTGGGGCAGGTGTAAGCTCTTCCGCTGCTTTGGAATGCGGAATGGCTATGAGCTGGAACTTGTTGCTAGAAGCAGGTTACAGTGGCCCGGAGTTGGCACAATTAGCAAAGCAATCTTCTCACGAATTTGTAGGCATTCCCTGCGGTATCATGGACCAGTTTGCCAGTCTCAATGGCGTAAAAGACCATGCGATTATGCTGGATTGCCGAGACCTGTCATATCGCAAAGTGCCAGTAGCTATCGAAGGCTGCGAGTGGGTGCTACTCAATTCCAAGGTGAGCCATAACCTCGCCGAGTCTGCTTACATTAAGCGAGTGGAAGAATGCGCACAAGGCGTAGCGGTTTTGCAGCAACATTTTCCTGAGATCAAATCCCTACGCGATGCTACTCCACCACAGGTCGAGCAGCTCAAAGAAGAATTTCCGGGTAAGGTTTACCAGCGATGTCGCTATATCGTAGGCGAGCATTATCGAACACTCGCCATGATTGATGCCTTGGCTGCTGGCGATGCTAAAAAAGCAGGACAGTTACTTAATCTCACCCAGCTAGGCTTGGCAATGGATTATGAAGTCAGTTGCCCCGAAATTGATTTTCTTTTCACGCAAGCTTTCCGTCATCCAGGTGTATACGGTGCTCGCATCATGGGCGGTGGTTTTGGGGGCTGCACGCTGAATCTGGTACGTAAAGACGTTCGGGAAGCTTTCGTAAGCGATGCTCTAGCAGCTTATGAGGCTGAGTTTGGAAAACAAGGAGAAGAGCTGGTTGTTCATCTCGTAGATGGGGTAGGACAGGTTTAGCCATTTTTCTTTGGGCTATGCCTGCGNNGTTCCTGGGCACCGGTAAGTTAGCGGAGTTGATCGCACCCCGCACTTCCGACTGCACCTCGCACCTAAAGTTGGAAATCGCACCCCACTGACGGGGGCTAAAATTCACTACACCGTCAACCATTTTTTGAACTTACTGGCCGCAGCTACAGCGAGTAAGGCTATTACTACTTTGGCCGCTAAAAGGATACTGTCAACATCAGCGGTCGTATTTCCAGATTGCTTGGCGTAGATACCATAGAAGGCCCAAATTAAAACCAACACAAAACCAACGTCGGCCCTTTTGACGAGAATAAAAATTCCGATTAATCCAGCAATAACAATCATTATAGCAGCCCAATTGATAGGGCTGATCGCTCCGCCTTGCCAGCCATTATCTACAAGAAGGGTAGTGACATTGGCAATCGTTGCCACCGTAATCCAACCAAGATAAATACTGAAGGGAAGCCGCACGGCCCACTTGTTCGCGGACGGAGTCGGTGTCGATTCACCAATGCCCAGCCTAAGGTAGATGATGATTAAGCTCCCCAGGATAATCAACATAATCAGTAAGCTGAGGGTAATCTGTAGATAATGCCAAGCAAGAATCCAACTGGCGTTGGCCAGACAAGAAATAAAAAACCACGGTCCGATTTTTTGCACGAACCCCATATCCACATCTTGCTTTTTCCACCAACTACGCAGCTGATAAATAATGAAAACAATAAGCAGCAAATAGATAATCCCCCAGATACTAAAGGTGAAGCCTGCAGGTACAAAAAAGTTGGGGTACCGATCTGATAACTCGCCCGTATTGTAACCGTTAAGTGGAAGTGTATTGGCCAGCGTGTTGAGTAATAACACCAGCAAAAATCCAATCACATTGAGGGCTTGTAAGGTTTTGGTACGCATAGCAGAGGTTTATTCAGTGAAGTAGTGAAACGTATCTACAATTTTATTGTTCAGCTTGAATTTTGGTTCGAGGGGACAACGCTAAAACTGCGCCAACAACCACTTCGCCAAATAAGCAACCCCAATGCCAAGGTAATTTCCTACGGCCAGCCCAAGTAAAGACAAGGCGATACCCGGTGCCAATAAACGGCGATTATTGATAGCGGTAGTTACCTGCGCTATAAATACAGGGCCGTAGAGTGCTGCCGTCGAGCTAATCATCACGGTATCTCGGTCGATTTTGAAAATTTTAGCTAGTAACCAATGGATCAGAATAGTGCTGATCAATGCTACCAGTGAAAAAGCAAGTAAAGGCAATCCTTCTCCCAGCAGTTTTTGGAAATTGGCCATCAAGCCTAGTGCCACACAGAAAATGAGAAGAAAGTATTCTCCTTGAACATAAGCACCACGCAAGTTGCTGATTTTGGGAAAGAAAGAAAGTCCAAGGCTAAAAGTAGTCAGGAGCAAAATGAGCAGGGTCGTATTCTTACCGATATCCCCTGTGAATAAATAAGTAAGCCCTGCTGCCGCAATCCCCACACCCAAACTGATTATCGTAGGCAGGAACCGAAAACCCTTACCTGTTTCTTGAACAATATCTTCTTCTTGTTGGTCAGACTGATTAGTGGAAAAACTGGGTAGAAATCGCCCCAGAAAAGGGTGTATGAAAGTCATCAACATCAATAGGTAAACACCACCACCTACGATATCTGCGGCCTGCAATAGCACGACATAATCTCCAGGGGCATCAACAGCTATTCCAATTGCCTGCATATTAGGAGTGCCACCGGTATACAGCCCCGTCAGCATGCCTGCTACTTTCCAACCATCAGTTTGGCTTTCCTGAAAATAGTAAGCGGCTAGTGCAGTGCCTATAAGTCCAGCAACTGCACACAGTCCATAAGCTGCTAAGCCAGGGCCCGCCAACCGCCAGTTTTCTTTGATGTTGGCTCCAAAAAGGAGCATCGGTAAGGCAATAATCATACCCGCAGCAGCGAGTTGCTCCGCGGTTGATTCATGGACAAGGTGAGGAGCGATATTGCCGATGATGATGCCAAAAGCATAGCATAAAACCACGGCACTAAAGAAAGAGGGCAAACGGTCGCTTTTTTCGAGGAGCAGCGCTAAAAAAGGGAAACCTACTGCTAGTATTATCGTCAGTACCATCTGTATTTATTTGTTGGTCTTGTATTTTGTATCCTACTTTGTAGCCCACAATCTAGTGATTATGTCCGAATTCAAAATAACGACAGACCGGCTCTTGCTACGAAAGTTCCAAAAGGAGGATGCGCTTGGCTTCTTTCTAATGAACAATGACCCCCTGGTTTTGCAATACACCGGCGATGCGCCTTTTACAGATATAACCGAGGCAGAAGCCTTTTTGATAGGCTATCAACATTACCAAAAATACGGCTACGGAAGATGGACCGTCCTGGACCGAACAACCGAGGAATATCTGGGCTTTTGTGGCTTGAAATATCACCCCGGCACGGGTAATGTCGATCTTGGGTTTCGTTTCCATAAGCAATTTTGGGGGCGTGGATATGCTACCGAAGCTGCAACTGCTTGCTTAAAGTACGGTTTTGAAGGACTCAACTTATCCTGTATCATTGGCCGGGCACAAGTCGAAAATGAAGCTTCTATTCGAGTGCTAGAAAAAATCGGGATGCAATTCGTGGAAACCTTTGATTTTGAAGGCAAGTCAGGAGTGCTTTATCAAATTTGCAGAGCGTAATGAATTACGATTTTTAACTACCAAAGACACCGAAAGGAGACTTTATAAGCGTTTTGAAGCGCTGACGTCGACCTTTACACTATTACACTTACGCAACTTTTACACCTTTTTAAACTTCCGATTTCCCACTTCCCACTTCCGATTTTTTTCACCCTTATTACGTAAATTCTCCCTTTCTTTGTCGCACCAAATTATTAGCCAATGCACACCACACAAATTACCGATACCATCTTGATGGTTCGTCCTGCAAACTTTGGATACAATATCGAAACTGCGGGGAACAATGCATTCCAGACCAATGATAAATCCCTTTCTGGAAAAGAAATAAATACCCGCGCTCAAGCCGAATTCGATGCTTTTGTTGCCACTCTCAGAGAGGCTGGCGTAGTGGTAATTGTCGTTGAAGACAGCAACACGCCCTTGAAGCACGATGCTGTTTTTCCCAACAATTGGTTTTCTACCCACGAGGATGGATCCGTGATCACCTATCCAATGTATGCACCTATGCGTAGATTGGAACGTCGAGAAGATGTGGTAGCCCAATTGATCAAGGATTTTGGTTTTGATAAGCATATTCGCCTCGAAAAGCGAGAACTGTCAGAGCGCTTTTTAGAAGGAACAGGGAGCATGATCCTGGATAGAGACAACAGAATTGTCTATGCTTGTCGTAGTATTCGTACCGACGAAGGTTTGTTGGATGAGTTTGCCTTATGGATGGGCTTTGAAAAGGTGCTTTTCGAAAGCTATGATATGAACGGATTACCGATTTATCATACCAATGTGATGATGGCCTTAGGAACAAATTTCTGTGTAATTTGTCTTGATACCATCACGGATGCTGTACAAAGAAGAGAAGTGACCGATATGTTAACCCAGACGGGCAAAGACATCGTCTCTATTACCCGAGAACAAATGAAGGCCTTTGCGGGCAACATGTTACAAGTGCAAGGGGCAAACGAGCAAACTTATCTTGCCATGTCTTCACAGGCTTACAATTCGCTTAACAGCGAGCAAATTGAGCAGCTGAAATTACATACCAACCTTCTTCACAGTCCACTGGATACCATTGAGTCGTATGGCGGAGGAAGCGCTCGCTGTATGATGGCCGAAGTGTTTAAGAAAGCGTAGGGTACTTGAGACTTAATAAGCGTTTTTCGTTTTCAGCGTATGCTGCAGCTACAAGGCGCATCATAGTCTCCTATGATGCGCCTTGTAAAAAAAATGCGGTGTAGATCAGTTAAATCCGTTTGATCTGTGTTTTATATAGATGACACAATCAATTGTCATTAAACCCGTCAAACATATCGTTATCATCCAGCATGTTGGCGAGTAAGTCGCGGAAGGTAAGGCTGTTTTCCAACGTATCTTTGTTGAGTACATCAAACTCTACCAGGCCATGAATTACCAACTCCATGAAGAGATAAGTTTCTGCTTCATTGAGGTTGTTGACGGTAGAAGTTACTAGTTTTTTCAAACCGGCGACATTGTCCAATGCCTGGCGGTAATCTTTGTCGCTGGAATCATTGAATAAGTCAAGGGTATTTCCAGCTCCAAACCAAGTGCGAATGGTGCCGTAAGGGTCTTTGTCCTCTGCACGGCTAACCTCTTCTGGGTTAGGGAAATGATCGAGAAAAGCGATTTGAACAGCCTCGCCCAACAGGAGCATAGCGACATTGTAGGAGCCTTCTTGTTCTCCTTCATAAACCAGCTCTACCTTTCCGGTAATAGCAGGAACAACGCCCCAAAAGTCAGTAATACGGCCTTGGGTGTTTGCTTCTCCATTGATAAGCATCCGACGCTCGGCAGTACTCACCAGATTTTCGTAACCCGCAATCGTCAAGCGAGCAGATACACCACTCTTATCATCAATGTATTCACTCTCACGCGCATTAAAGGCAATTTGCTCCAGCATAATCTGAAGCAAATCTGCAACTTGAATATTGGCCTTTTGGCTGTCTGCCAAATCTGCTTCCAAACTGGTAATCTGCCGGGCGATGTCAATTGTTTTAGGATAGTGCGTCAGTATTTGACTTTCAATTCTATCCTTGAGCGGGGTAATGATGCTACCACGGTTGGTGTAATCCTCAGGATTGGCGGTAAACACAAACTGGATGTCTAACGGCAAACGCAGTTTGAATCCACGAATCTGAATATCACCTTCCTGCAAGATATTAAATAGAGATACCTGAATACGTGCCTGTAAGTCCGGTAATTCGTTGAGTACAAACAAAGAGCGGTGTGCACGCGGTACAAGGCCAAAATGAATAACCCGCTGGTCGGAATAAGGCAGCTTCAGTGTGGCAGCTTTGATGGGGTCAACATCACCAATGAGATCGGCAACACTTACATCAGGGGTTGCCAGCTTTTCCACATAACGTTCATCTCGGTGAAGCCATTCAACAGGGGTGTCGTCTCCTTTTTCTGCAATCAAATCGAGGGCATAACGGGAGAGGGGCTGAAGAGGATCATCGTTCAACTCACTGCCACTGACGATAGGCATGTATTCATCCAATAGATGAATCAGTAGACGGGCAATTCTCGTCTTTGCCTGCCCACGCAAACCCAGTAAAAGAATATTATGACGGGACAAAATCGCTCGCTCTACATCCGGAATGACGGTATCGTCAAAACCAATGACTCCTGGAAAGATGGGCTCTTTTGACTGTAGTTTCTTAATCAAATTTTCCCGCATCTCTTCTTTGATAGAGCGGGGCTGGTAACCAGTGGCTTTTAGTTCGCCTAAGGTCTGGGGTAAATTCATAGCTAATCGTCAGGTTTATCAGTACAGGTATAAAAACGAACCAACGGGCTTTTGGTTTTCGGAAAGAGGTGCTCATTATAAAATTAAGCATTTCGTCTTTCCTTGATTCCCTTTGCGCGTGCTTTTCCTTACCTTGGCAAAAAAAAGCGAATGAAGTATTTTTCTTACGTGGTTTGCCTTGTATTGGCACTAGCCACATCAGGTTGTTTTGAAATGTTGGAAGACGTTTATCTTAATAATGACGGCACCGGCAAGTATCAGATAACCATCGACATGAGCGGTATGCTCAATGACCCTTTCATGGGAGAAATGATGAAGCAAGGGATGAAAGAGGAAACCGGTCGGGAAGTTCTCGAAATTGATTCCCTCATTTCTTTTTCGGATATGCAAGAAGGCGGCCTGCCTGCTACCTTAACCGACAAAGACCGTGCAATTCTTGACCGTACAGAGATGCGGATGAAGATGAGTGAGTCAGAGAAGGTGGGTAAGTTTGTCATCACCTTCCCCTTCCAATCAATGAGTGAACTGAATGACTTCCAGAAAACCTTCTCTAAGCTAAACGAAGAGGGTGGTGAGCAAGGCGGTATGAGCGGCCTGATGGGCGGCGGCGCAATGGCCAATAGCAGTTCTACCTGGGACTTGTCCGGACGTACCCTAAACAGGGTGGTAGACGCTGGTGATGCAGCAGGAATGCTCGGCGAAATGGATGAAGAAACGATCGGCATGATGAAGATGATGATGGCCGATGCTTCTTTCACTACGACATACCATTTACCTGGCAAGGTGAAGAAGACAACCATTGAGAATGCAGAAGTTGATGGAAAAACCGTTGTCGTTTCCTACAAATTCCTCGACATCCTGGAAGACCAACCGGACACAGGCGGAAGCATCAAGTTCAAGAAGAACTAAGAAATACTAAGGTTATGATTGATAAAATAGTCAAAACCCTGCAAGATGCCAGCGGCACCATCAGGGAACAGGCCAATAACTTGAGCACTGGAGCAAAAGAAAAGACTTATAGTCTGATTGAAGACTGGTTACAGGTGTTTCCGCAATTGGAAATCTACGGGCTTAAAGTCGAAAGTTTTGCGCTTGGTGTTGCGCTGAGCCCTTCTTTGGAAGTGGATTTAAAAGGTGCTCACGCAGATTTCTCTGCCGAGCGCCTCGAAGAGCTTCTCGCTAAAGAAGGTAATAGTGCTGCATTGCGTACTGTTTTGTCAACGATCAAAACGACTTACAGCTTGCATCGCCGTATTTATGCGGATATTCAGGAGCCTCTGATTGTTAAAATCAGGGTCAAAATTTCTCCTGAAGTCAAAGTGTTTATCGGCGAGCCTTTGATACAATAAGCAAGATGTAAAAAGACTCATCCCGGATTTTGGCCTAAGCCAGAATTCGGGATTGCTTTTATTATGTATGTTTAGATGCGCATCTCGTACCACCAAGGCTTGACTTGTTTTTTTTGCGCAACGTCAAAGGTGGTTTTAACAAAGAATTTATAGAACCTAATCTGCGTTACCTCTTATATGAAAAAGTATTTGTTCCTCTTGCTGGTGTTTTTGAGCTTGCATTGTTGGCAATGCGGCAATAATGGTTATTCTTTTCGTGGAATCAGTATTCCCGCAGATGTGACTACCTACTACGTGGGGCAGTTTAAGAACAATGCCCTGAATGCACCTCCTACTTTGGCTATTGAAACCTCTGAAGCCTTGAAAGAGAAAATTCGACGTGAAAGTAGATTGATCTTGAATGAAACTACACCAGATGTAGAGTTTCAGGGTTCAATTGTGGATTTTCGGGTTTCTGCCGAAGCACCTCAACCTGGAGAAAGCAGCGCTATCAACCGCTTGACTATTGTTACCGCTGTAGAGTATATCAGTAATAAAAACGAGGAGGACGGCTTTAAGAAAAACTTTTCTTTCTTTTTCGATTTTCCAGCTACTACAGAATTGGCCAGTGTACAAACCCAAGCTGTTGAAGATATTCTGGCGCAATTAACGGAAGATATCTTCAATGCTGCATTCACCAATTGGTAGGGATGAGGAAATAAATAATCTACGCAAAGGACGTAGCGAATTTTTCTTTAGACAAATCGAATGTTTCGCAACATAGCGGGCTACGCAAGTAAAACCTGATGATGGATAAAGTGAAATTTGTAGATTGTTTTTTTGCGAGTTCCCTAAATAAAAAAAGCCGACTCCAAAAGGAATCGGCTTTATGAGAGGGTGAATAACCGGATTTGAACCGGCGACCTCTGGAATCACAATCCAGCGCTCTAACCAACTGAGCTATACTCACCATGTTAATTTGCTTATCTTTAAGCAAAATTTCCAACGTTTTGGAACCCCTTGCTTTCAAAGCGATGCAAAGATAATTTTTGTTCCCAAAAATGTCAATTTTTTTCAGCAATTTCAGTAAAAAAATATGCAAAATAATTTCCTACTCTTGCTAGTCTGCTGTTTATTAATGGGTTGCGGTCCTGAAGAAACCGATCTGGAAGCAGCTAAAAAGGCGTGGTCTCAAGTGCAATTGAATTGTGAATCGTTGAGTGACGATGAAGATTTGCCTCGCTATGCCGTTTATGCTATGTTGCAAGAGAATAAGGTGAAGCTTGCAGAAGTGAGTGCTTGTGATACTATCTTGCCAGAAGCTTACGCTGCCAAAGGAATACCTTCCGCAGCTATTACGGCAGTAGGAGGCTTTTGGGCGGGCTATGAGGAGTACATTTATGCTATTATTGAAGAAGAACAGTTGCGCTTGTTTATTGGAGGAATAGGAGAAGAAGGGGATCATGACAAGCCTCAGTACACCCCTTTGGCTAACTATGACCATGACCGGTTTAAGCTCTTGCGACCTTTGCATCCTGCTGACCTTGCCGGGTATTATATGCATCAAGGTACAGATACCAGTTATGTCCTCTTTCTAGGATTGAAAGGGCCGAACCTTGTGAGTAAACTATTTGCTACGGCCGATCCTATGCCCGCTCAGAAGGTATTACAGCGGGCTTTGCCTGAATTTGCTGCTAGCCCTGATTTGGATTTTAACTGTAACCTTAATGGGCTCGATTTTCTCTCCGGCCTTGGGAGTGGTCATATTTATTGGCAACCGGATTCTGCATCTGTTACGTTCCATCAGTTTATGGGACGGGATGAAACGGTAGTTTTTGAGCTGATGACGTATTAGCTCAAATCCTTGGTTATTCCTGCACTAAGTTGCTTGTATAACGCTGCCCATTGTGGGTGATCCTTTAGCATATTTAAGTGCCGTTCAATCGTAGCGACATCATTTCTAATGGCAGGACCAGTCTGAGCGACGGCAGGAGCTAAGTCATCTAGTTTTGCGATGGTTTCCTTGAGTAAAGGCTGTAGCAAAGTAGCAGGTAAATGATTCTCCTGAGTAATCTCCTGTCCGATGTACTGTAGATAATTGGTGAAATTATTGACAAATACCGCAGCCAAATGCAACTGAGCTCGCTGTTCATCACCTACGGGGTAGACTTTTTTTACCAACGTTTTTGCAAGTGATGCTACACTTTGGTAATCTACTTCCTGCGCAGTGTAAAGACACAATGGTACTTCCGTAAAATCTAGTTCTCGCTCTCTAGAGAAGGTCTGCAGAGGATAGAAAACACCATAGTGCTCAAAGTAAGGAGCAAGCACATCAGCAGGCGTGGCCCCAGAGGCATGCATCACCAAAGAGGTAGAGGTAATATACTTCTGTAGTGCGGAAGCAGTCTCTTCAATGGCCCCATCGGGAACTAACAATAAATACAAATCTGCGCTAGCAGGAACCTCTGCTAATTTTGCGGAAGCAGGGCAGTTTAATTCTTCGCCCAGCACTTCAGCTTTTGCAGCAGTACGACTGTAGACAAAGCTGATGTCGTGTCCACAAGCCAGAAAACGACGCCCCATGTGCCAAGCTACATTGCCAGCCCCAATCAATACGATATGATGATTTTCTGACAATTTTATTGTTTATAGAATGAATATTAGGCCAGTGTACGTATACGGTGGTACATACTGATCGTTAAGCCAAACATCATTAATGAAGCTCCAAGCCAGAAATAATTGATTCCTGGAAATTCGATAGCCTGTAGGGCTACCCAGTCGGTGCGGAATGACCGTGTAGCGACGGAAAAAGACGCTCTGGGTACTCTAGGGGCTTGGTGAGCCATAAATACAGTTGCCTTTCCATCTTTTGGATTAATGGACACAAAACGAGCATGCAAGCCTATTTCGGTCGCTTCATCCTTCAAATTAAGGGGTTTGCTATTCCTAATGAGGAAAACCGGTTCTATGCTGGCTGTTTTTCCATCAGGAGTGGTTGCATTGAGTATGGCTGCAACTGCAATGTCCCCTTCTTGCTCTTCATAGCTAGGTAGGGTGACATCTTTGTTGAAACCTTGAAACTTCACCTTTATGTCATCAACCATTACTTCATCCCCTTGCGAAATGACATACTCCTGGTAGTCGAGTTCTGTTTCCGCTGTATAGACGAGGTCAAAAACCTCCTCATTAAGCTTGACTCGTGTATTGAGAGGGTTGATCTGATCGGGGAAACTATATAAAACCTGACCTCGCAGTACCAGTACAGGCTTGGCAATAAAACTGGAATCTTTTTCCGAACTGGTTACCTTAATTCGAGCACTGACAGCGATATCACCTGTTTCTGGAATATAATCTTTGTGCTGAGCATTACGTTGAATATCAAGTACCTCCAAGTCAAAAGATCGCACGAGGAAGGTATCCCGGTCTTTGACCGGCACGGTATCCAGGAAGGTGAGCTTTTCTTCAACACCCATTATGTAGGTCTTGTAGTCAAGGCTATCTTCTTTGGCCTTCTTTTCCGTGATGTCCATCTCTTCCGGAGGCAGGGCAGCAATATGTGTAAAGACATCCCGGTTCCAATACTGTTTGGTGCTGGGATTGGAAGCCGCTACTTTAGTGAATTCCTTGTCGTAGAGGATATTAGGCTCTAATTGGAATTGTTCCACCACCTTGCCGGTTTCGTCTCGGCGTTTATAATCAATATAATAAGTCCGAGTCAGGTAATCAATGCTATCACCGGTAAGGGTCACCTCGTATTCATCCATAATCATGGGGGAATCTTTTAAGAGGAGAACCGTATTCCGCTTTGCTTCTTCATTGGCCGTCAAGCCTTCCATGAGGAAAGGATTGCGGGAAATCACTTTTTGGTTGAGACCACTAAAGAGTACACCAACGAGCATCAGCCCGAAGCCGATGTGAGAAATAGCCGAACCACCAACTTTTAGGTTGCCACGTAGGAAGGAGATGATATGATCTACATTGGTAACTACAGCAAACCAGCCACTGAACATCAACAGTTGGTATTGCCATGCACTTAAGTTAATAGCCAGGGTAGAGAGGTAAGTGAATATTATCGCCAGTACAACACCTATTCCGGTGTGCAGTAGGAATTTTTTCAAAAAGGAAGAGAAGTTCTTTTCGCGAAAGCGTAAAAATTGGCTGAAGCCAGTAAGTAGGCCAATAAAAACACCGATCCAAAGCTGGTACTTGTTGAAGTGTGGAACGGGGTCTGTAATTACCCGTCCAACAAAGCCGGGATCAAAAAACGTTCGGATTTTATTGTAAACCGGCAGAGAAGTAGAAGCTGTAATCAAGACGGCAGAAAACAATAACACCAGGCTACCAATAAACATCCAAAACTCCTTACTACTTGTCGCCTCTTCTTTTTCTGGTGCAGGGATGCCCTTGATTCTAGAGAAGAACAGGTAAGCAGCCAACAGCACATATACTACAATAAAAGTGACAAGCTGCCACTCTAGTCCCATTTCTGTAAATGCGTGTACAGAGGTTTCCCCCAAGACCCCACTACGGGTAAGGAAGGTAGAATAAACAATCATGATAAAACTCAGCGCATAGAAAATGTAAGTAGCGCGAATGCTTTGATCAGTCGTTCTGGCAATAAGATTGGTGTGAATACCCGCGATAAGCACGATCCATGGCACCAATGACATATTTTCTACCGGATCCCAAGCCCAGTAACCGCCAAAGCTGAGGGCTTCGTAGGCCCATGCACCACCCATGAGTATTCCTGTGCCGAGAATAGCACCACTGAATAAAGCCCACGGCAAGACCGGAGCCAGCCAGCCACGGTGATCACGAACCCATAAGCCAGCCATTGCAAAAGCAAAGGGTACGACCGTTGAAGCAAAACCGAGGAAAAGGGTAGGAGGGTGGATGGTCATCCACCAGTTTTGCAACAAGGGGTTTAGTCCTGTTCCGTCCAACAAACTCACATATTCGGCATTGGCAAAAATGGGCGCTTCCATCACATCGCGGAGTAGCAAGGCGGGGTTACTACCCAAGCGGAATGCTTCAGGACCAAAGCCAATATAAATCCCCAGGAGCATAGAGCCAATAATGATCTCTACCGAGGCAAGAATGGCCATTACCGGAGATTCCCATTTTTTAGCAGAGAGCATTAGTAAGCCTCCCAATATGACGTGCCAGAACATCCATAGCAGAAAACTTCCTTCTTGTCCTTCCCAAAATGCGGAGAAAATATAGCGGAAAGCCAAATCGTCGTTGACGTGAGCTTGCACATACTGGTACTCGTAGTAGTTGTTAAGCATCACGTAAAACAGCATACCAATAATGGTAAATACTGCTAAACCATGAATGCCGAAACCGACGCGGCCAATTTTTTGCCAGCTATGGGCCAATTCAACATCCTCCCGCTTTTGGGTGGCAAAAAAGTAAGCAATACTACTAAGGATAGCAGCGCTAAAGGCGATAAATACGGCAGCCTGGCCGATACGGCCAGGCCACAGGTGTTCGCCTACATATTGGATTTCTTCAATCATCATAATTTCCTGCAACTACTGGTGAGCGCGATGCGTTCGTGTTTCTTAACCTTGCTGTTCCTTCAGGTAAATCTCTTCGTCTTTGTATTTCGAAGGGCACTTCATGAGCACATCGGTAGCTACAAAGGCATCTTCTTGCATACGCCCGGTAAGTACCACTTGCTCCGAAAGCTCAAAATCCTGAGGTTTAGGTTGCAAAAGAACGACTTTTTGGGTAGCTCCTTCGTCATCACGGATATAAAATGTAAAAAGATTGGGATCTTCTACTGGATCGTAGAGCATCTCCATGTCTTTGGCCAGTTGCCCGGCAATTTTGACGCGGCTACCAGTTTCCACGGCCTGAGAAATCGTTGCATAAGTGCTGAGGTCATCCTGTGCCATTACAAACAAGGAAACAGCAACAGCAATCATGATCCCGGCAATGATATATACCTTTTTCATCTTGAAGGGGTTTTACTTTACGAACAGCACAAAAATAAATTGAGTCNNCTCCACTTCAAGCGTATTAGCTCTTTAAAAAGCATAGAAAGAGGTTCAATTTATTTTTTGCGCAATAACTTGTGGTACAAAGGTACAGTAAGCTGTGAGATGTTGGGTAAGCTTGTTGTCAAAAAACAAAAGACTATAAAGTTTCTATATTTCTCTTTACCCAATCGGCTTTTCTTAGAATTGCCTCTTTTTGTTCACTTTCGTAACGATCCCAAGTACGGTAAGCCATACCAATACGGGCATTGTTTTTTAGTTGGGAACGATGACGATCCATAAAGTCCCAGTATAGGCTATTGAATGGACAGGCATTATCTCCAGTTTTTTCTTTATGATTATATGCGCATTTTTTGCAATAATCACTCATCTTGTTCATATAATTTGCACTGGCAACGTAAGGCTTGGTTGCAAGGAGCCCACCGTCGGCGTATTGACTCATGCCACGGGTATTAGTGATTTCGACCCATTCAATAGCATCGATATAGATACCTAGGTACCAGGCATCCACTTGGTCGGGATGGACACCCAGTAAAAGGGCAAAATTGCCAGTGACCATGAGTCGCTGAATATGATGAGCGTATGCGTGTTCTAGCGATTGCGTAATGGCATGACTCAGGCATTTCATCTTGGTTGCCCCCGTCCAATACCAACTAGGAAGCTTGGCATTGTGTTGGAAATAATTCTTCTCTGCGTAGGCGGGCATCTGTGCCCAGTAAACACCCCGCATGTATTCGCGCCAGCCAATAATCTGCCGCAAGAAACCCTCAATTTGTGCAATGTTGATCTCTTCTTGATGCTGCTCCCAATAGTTGATGGCGGCTTCGCATACCTCCAGAGGAGAGAGTATCTTGGTGTTCAGAACAAAAGAGAGCTTTGAATGAAAAAGCAAGTAGTGCCGATCCGTCATCGCGTCTTGGTAGGTGCCAAAATGAGCAAGGCGATATTGGCAGAAATGATCGAGTAAGTGGAGTGCTTCGTCTCTTGTCAGCGGCCAATCGAAGTCCGTGGCTTGCATACTGCCGATGGTCTTTACCTTTTCCTTTTGTAACAATGCTGCAATTTCGCTGGCATCACGACTAAAGGAAGGTACTTCAGGTAAGGGAACGTCTTTGGGAAGTCGGTTGCGGTTGCTCTTGTCGTAATTCCACTGGCCGGTAAGGGGTGTAACGCCATCTCCCTCCATGAGGAATTGGTATTTGGTTCTGACCTTACGGTAGAAGGTCTCCATCAGATAGGTCTTCTTGTTTTTGAAGAGTTCTTCTACAAAAGAGCGTTCAACGAGAAAGTGTTCGGAATCTACACAATGGCAGGTGAGGTCTAAGGTGGCACAGCAGTTTTTTAATGCTTCATCTAGTCGGTATTCATCTGGCGATTGGTAGGAAAAAGCGGTGAAATCACCATCTGCAAGTACCTTTTTTACGTTGGCCGTAATTGATCCAGCATTTTCGGAAGCATCGAGCTTTAGGTAATGTACCTGGTGCCCTTGTTCCTCTAGCCATTTAGAAAACAATCGCATCGCCAGGAAAAAACCAGTAACCTTTTGAACATGGTGTTGTACGTAATCGGTTTCCGATCTGGCTTCACACAGAAGGTAGGTGACATTGACATCAAGTTGCTGAAACCAAGAGTGCTGGGTATTGAGCTGATCGCCAAGAATAAGACGTAAGGTAGTGGGCATACGATTGAGATTAACGTCAGTCTAACAGCGTTTCTCCCATCATGTTTTTCAAAAATGGATGGATGGTCCATTTTGTCCAGGTTTTTGGGGCAGATTAATTACATATCAGCCTCTCCACCGCCAATTTTCCCGCTTTTCGCCACCATTCCACCAAATAAGTGCCAGGCGGTATTTTCTCCAGGTGCAGTGTTTGTTGTTGGGCGGCTTGCCGCCATAGCTCGCGCCCGCTCAAGTCGCGTATCACCAGGAGGTCATCGGGCTGCACGGTACTACCAAATTGCACTTGTACCCTTTCACTAGCCGGATTAGGGAAAAGGTTCATTTTTTCTTCTGCATGGATTGGCACCTGCCAGGTACTTGTAGGCAAACTGTCGCAGCCTCCTGGCCCCAGGGCGCCTAGACGATAATTGGGGAAATAGGGGATGAGCAGCCCATTACGTGAAGGCAATGGAAACCCCAATTGATTGACATGGCAGGCATAGCCGCGCTCGTTGGGTTGTTCAATTACGTGGAGGTAGGGAATCGTATTTATTGCACCGATGTATATTTTACCATCCGGCCCCAATTGAGGTAAATAAAAGAAAGTACCAACATTGGCCGGTGGAATGAGCGTACCGTCCCAAGTAGCAACCCGCTGTTTACTACCGATGATGTCTTCGGCCCACAAATCGTACTGATCTATCCACAGGTTGGTGACGAGGTAGAGTAGGCGAGAGTTTGGAGAAAAGGCTACGCCTCCGGTAGAAATAGAGGAGTCTGCTGCCATAGGCACCTCATCGTAGAGCGGTTGGTGCAGACTGCCTTCACAGCGATTGAAACGGTAGAGGATCAGGCCGTTGTAGCGCCCGAATCGTGCGAACCAGTTGCCATCTGGCGAGAAGTTGTTTTGGCCCGTTGCTCCATCTTCCCGATCAAAACCACCAATGGCTTGCCGATGCGACTCGTAAAAGCCATCAGCATCCAGGCGCACGAAGATATAGTTATCGGTAGCTTGTTCATTGGTGATGATCCACCAGTCTTGCCCGTTACCATGTCGTACAGCCGAAATACTGCTCATAGACATGGTATCATGCAGAATCTCTACGTTCTTCTCTATCACATCCCCCCGGCCATTATCCAGTCGCTTGTCTACCAGACTGTAGTAGAGGTATTCGTTCATTCCTCCTTCCCCCTGCGGCGGTTGCACATACCCTAGTCGGGCATGAACGAGATAATAGAGATTGGTATCTGTAGGGTGGGGCAAAAAGAAAATGTCTTGAATAGCAGGATACGCAATTAAATTATTAGCGGTATCACAAAATTCATTGAAATAGTAACCAGGGTTAATCGTGTCTCCATTCAATAGTTTTAGGTCATCAGCACCATTAATACGACAACCGTTAGAACTAAAAAGAATGTTCCCCCATTCATCACAGATTGTCGTACTGTTCCGAATGAAGTCTAGGTCACGGTATAAGTAAGTCGTATCAGGAGGAGTAAAGTTGAAATCGATATCTACTCCTCCTGCTATGGTACCCGTAGGATAACTTCCATAACCAGTTTTCCAGATATAATCATGCTTCTGAGCGTTGATGAGAGAAACGCTCAGAAGGAGAAAAAACGTTAGCTGGGTTTTCATGATTTGATGAGTTTCTCGGTGCTGATCCTGTGGTTGCCTGACCACCATTCCAGAATGTACATACCGGATGGGAGTTGCTGTAAATCAATGATGTTTTCATGGATCGATTGACGGAGTACGATTTTCCCGTAAGCATTTTTAAGGATTAGTTCTCCGGGCACTGCACTGGGTTCTAGTTCGTTGATATCGACTCTGACCAGGTTGCTAGTGGGGTTAGGGTACAAACTCATGCTAGGGGGATATGAAATACTTTCCTCGATAGCGACACTGGGAATTTGTATTGCAGCGGTCTCGCAGGCCAGAAGAGATAATTCATGGTATTCCTGCCAGCGGCAGGCAGGAAGCATACTCTGGGCAATAAAAACGGATGGACCATGGGTGTCATAACATTGTATTGCCAAGTTTTCCAATATAGCCCAATCTTCTCCACTGAGTTCGCCGGTTATTGTTTCTTTTACCAACAAACGATTGACCACATACCATTGCTCCTCAAGGAGATCACCCTGTGGTATCAATTCTTCCATTACAACTTGCAAATCTTCTGATTGTTGCACCGATCTATTTTCTAAAAACAACTGATGCTGCGTCCATGCTTCATTCCATGTTTCATTTTCACCAGTCCAGGCTTCTGCGCCATTGTTTATCCAGTACCTCCTACCATGTCATTGGGGCAATTAAGGAAGCTCCTGATATTGTACTACTGTAAATATAATTATCGTTAATTTTATCATCTCCTGTAGCACTTCTTTCTGCGTAAACGGCATTGATGGTTAATATTCCGGTGTTGGTATTGTCAAAACGATTATTGTAAATTCTTATATAATGGTCTTTAGGTGAAATTGCGTATACAATGTAGCTACTGGCTTCTGCTAAAATACCAATTCCTGTTTGGTAACCTTCCACAATTCCAGCATCAATGATGGTTTCGAAGCTGGTTCTGTTAACGCTGAAAACGCTTTTGTTAGAAATAATACCAATTCTCAAATCAACAAAACGATTTAGTGCTGTATTCGGACTGTTACTACCATCTCCTAACCATACATAAGGTATTGAACTCGCCCATATACCTGCGAATGAGTGAGTTCCAGGTAAGGGAGCCTGTCCACTGAAAGGAGGTTTCAAAACATTACCGAAGAAGAGGTTGCCTCGAAAAACATGGGTTGCGGCTGGATTTGCCGTTTTTTGGACAAGCCTGGCTACTACCCAGTTGCGTTCAAAAGTATTACTTAGGACTTTTACGCCTGTAGCACTGTTGGCGTAAATTGCATATTGTGCATCCTCTATTCTCTTGACCATAAGTATAAGAAAAAAGCCAGCATAGGCTGATTAAGAGAGTGTAGCGCATGATGATAGGTTTTAAGATAAACTAAGACCAATATACAATTTTTTGTTTTTTTAAGTATTTTGATTACCAAAATGCTCGGAATCCACATACTCGCAATTAATGTTCAAGCTTTTCCAAAAAAAACAGTAAGGATTGTCAATTTTGTCCATCTTTTTGAAAGAATAGTGCTAGTGTTTTGGGCTAAGGAGTATGATCTTTAGGATAATAAGATTTTTTACCTAAAACCGCACACGTATGAGAAAGCTAATTTCCTTATTGGGATTGTTGCTAGCGATAGCCTACAGATGCTGGGGAAATGCAAGCATGGGGCATTGTTAATATGGAGTTGCCTTGGGGAAGTAGTTATGATTACGATAGTGGTTCTGTAGATGGCTTCAAATCTGTTGCGGAGTTTTTAGCGTCAGGAGAAACCATGTTTGATCATTTTCAAAAAGCACATCCCGATAAAGATATCGATAAGCTAATGGCAGAAACCGGAGCTAACTCGAATTTAGTCAAAAGTGAAATCAGGAAAATTCTAGATTTTACTTGGGTAGAAGAATAAGCTCTATAACAGTTTTAAAAGCAAAAATATATTAAAGAAGGAACGGTCAGGCGCCTAAAACCTGTTCAATCACGACCACTAAAAGCACCATTATGTTACGCACCAGTTGAGTAATATATAACTGTTAACCTACAAAATTAGTGTCCTGACCGCCTTCCTTCTTACTTTTGAAAATCCTGCATTCTTTATTTTCCTTACCTTGTCGATAGACACAAGTCTGGGTAAGAGAAAATGCACACAGTTTTTAATAGAGAAACCCCGTTGTTACCAGTGTTAGGAGCCTGGAAGCAACAGTCAAAGCGTAGTGTATTCCTGTTGACAGGGATACTCTTTCTATTTTATTTCTCCCTACAAGCTAATTCTCTCCCCCTTGAACTCAGAGATGGTCAATCAACCACCATTCCTTCTTCGCTACTTTATTATGCGCCAGACTTATTAAAGGGTGAATATTCTCTCGAATTGCTTGAGAATACTGATTTTATTCCTATTCCTCAGGAGGGCGGTTTTTTAGAAGCCGAAAGGAATTATTGGTTTCATCTTCGAATGAAAAACGACCTTCCTGATGCTTACGAGCAAGTCGAGTGGGTTCTTAAGTTTCCTTTGCTATTAACGGATGTTTCTTATCTAGCGATAGATGAAGATGGTGTCATTCAGAAGGGGAAAACAGGTTTTTTTACCCGAGTATCGGAACGCACTTTTTATCCTAGTTTAAAAGGTAATTTTGCAAAGCTGCACCTCCCAGCCCAGCAGGAAGTAAATGTCTATTTGTTATTGCGTAGTGATCGCAAGCTTATGGCTCCTGTTTATGATATACAAGTTACAAGTACAGCTGTGTTTTTTGATCAGCTAAAACAGAAGAAGCTATTTAATGGCATGTTCTTTGGCTTCATCTTTCTGATCTTGCTATATAACTTGTTTCTCTTCTTCTTGGCTCGTGATGAAGCATTTATATTTTACTCCCTTTATTTATTAGCGCTATCCGTTTTTACGGTATATAACAGTGGTGATCTTGCTGACTGGTTAATGGGAAACCTTTTCCCTAATCAACCGCAACTGATTTATACGTTTAAGCTGAGCGTCTATTTTATAGTCGTTGGTTATCTGACTTTCTTGCGCTCTTTTCTTGATTTAAACAAGTTATTGCCTGCATGGGATCGTTTTTTTAGATGGTTTAGCTACCTGGCCTATGTATTCTTACTATTAGATGGAGTGGTCATGCTGGTCACTAATTTTAATTATGATATTGCTGATGCAATTGGTGTCACCTACCTGATCGCGTTCCTGTTTTTGTTAAGCTTCTTTTTGTGGGTTTTAATGAAAACAGATGACCCTAAACGGTATTTCATCATTGCTGGGGTAATTGCTATGGGAGTTGGGATTACATTGACTTTGATTGATCGNNGATCGGATGAGAACAATTGAATTTTCTACTTTCGCTTATAAGATTGGGACGATTATTGAAGTCGTTATTTTTTCATTAGGCTTGGTTTATCGGCAAAAGGAAGCGGTACAGCAAAAGCAAGAGGCACAATTTGCGCTCGAAAAAGCGACAATTTTAAGAGAACAGCAGGAGAGAGAAACGGCGCGCTTAGCAGAATTACATGCGGCTAAAGAATGGTTTTTTACGCATATTACTCATGAGTTGCGAACGCCCCTGACGGTTATTCTTGGAATGGCAGATCACTTGAAAAATTTATTAAGTACTACACCGTTTTCTGATACTCAGCAAGGGGACTGGGAAAGTAGCGTTAACCTTATTGATCGTAATAGCAGCCATTTGCTTCGACAGGCTAATCAGTTGCTGGAACTTGCAAAATTGGAAGCTGGTGCAGTAGAGCTACAATTGATAAAAGATGATGTTGTAGCCTATTTGGGATACCTCATGGAGTCTTTTTATTCCCTCGCGAAGGAGCGGGACATAAAATTATCCTTTAAAACGAGTGTTTCCCAATTAATCATCCCTTTTGATGAGTTGAAATTACAGCAGGTAATCTATAACCTTTTGTCTAATGCAATCAAATTTAGCGAGGCAGGAGGCGAAGTAACCCTTGTGGTAAAGGTGACGGAAAATGATCATCAGCCCTTCCTGTCTATAGAGGTTGTTGATACAGGAATGGGGATTCCAGAGAAAGACTTGAAAAGCTTGTTTGACCCCTTTTATCAGGCTGGTAATCGCGATGTCTCAATGCTGGGAACAGGGGTTGGGTTGGCCTTAACTCAGCAATTAGTTACCCTTATGTCAGGTACTATTAATGTACGTAGCAGGGTAGGAGAAGGCAGCTGTTTCTCTATATTGTTGCCATTCTTAGAGGAGCCTTCTACAGCGCAGACAGGAGCATTAGAAAAACAAGCCTATGTAAATGAGCCTGTTTCTGCCGGCATACAAGCCTTAGAAGAGGCGGTTACAGATAGTGATCTACCATTGTTGTTGATTGTTGAAGACAACAACGACGTAGTTGCTTACCTCGAAAAAATTCTAACGTCAAATTATCAAATTCGGATTGCAAATAATGGCCGTGTTGGCGTAGCAGAAGCGATTGAGCATTTGCCTGATCTGATTATCAGCGATGTTATGATGCCTGAACTGGATGGTTATGAACTATGTGAAGCTATAAAGTCTGACTACAGGACTTCGCATATTCCTATTGTTTTGCTGACCGCCCGTGCGAGTGAAAAGGACAAACTTGTTGGTCTGACTTATGGTGCAGATGCTTATTTGGTTAAACCCTTCAATCGCGAAGAATTACTATTGCGATTGAAAAATTTACATGGGCTAAAGCAGAAATTACAAGAGCATTATAGATTGGTAAGTCAGTCGGATATACCAACTCAAGCGGAGGCAAAGGATGGATTGAATAGTCGGGAATTAATTTTTCTCAAAGAGCTGAAGGCTAAAGTAATTGAACGACTTAGTGATGAAACGCTATCTGCGAATACATTGGCAGAAGCCATGTTGTTGAGCTCTTCTCAATTTTATCGTAAACTAAAAGCCCTGACGGGACAGACGCCCACCCAATATATTCGAGGTCTTCGCATCTCAAAAGCACAGGTTTTACTTAAAGAATCGATGTTGCCAATCGCAGAAATTGCTTATCAAACCGGATTCACCGATCCCAACTACTTTTCACGTACGTTTAATCAGTATTCAGGCAAATCTCCTCGGGAGTATAGGAAAGAAGAAGAGTAATCACCGTTGGAACTACTGCCTCATAGCCTCTACTGGATCAAGTTTACTGGCTTGTACTGCTGGAATAAAACCGGCTACTACACCGATAATGATCGACATGCCAGCACCTAGCAGCACATTGCCAAGGTCGATATAGATTGGGAAGTCCAGTGCTGCCGTGAGTATTTTAGTAATAAGAAATACCAGGCCAAGTCCCATCGCGCCCCCTAAAAGACAGAGGATAATCGCTTCGATCAAAAATTCAGACAGAATAATGTGACGTTTAGCTCCAAGCGCTTTCTTTACCCCGATTTGACTGGTTCGTTCTTTTACAGAAACAAACATGATATTGGCAACAGATACCCCACCCACGAGGATAGAAAAGAACCCAATTACACCGCCTAGTAGATTGAGGACTCCAAAAAACGAATCAAATTGTTCTGAAACGACAGTCAATTCATTGAACGCGAAAGTGTCCTCTTCTCTTGGGTTTAGCCTCCGTTGCGATCGGACGAGTATTCTTAGTTCGCCTTTGAGTTTTTCGAGGCTAACGCCTGGGCGTGCTTTTACGGCAATGAACGAATCGGTGTTATTTCCTTTGACATTAACCAAGCGACTTACTTTGTTATAGGTAACGATGACCGCTTCATCAAAATCCAGGGGGTTGATTAACTCATCTCCGGAGCTTTCTAAAACACCAATCACTTCGTAAGTACCTCCTTGAAGTTTGATGGATTTACCGACGGGCTCAACTGACCCAAAGAGTTCTTCGGCGACAGTAAAGCCAAGGACGACTTTGTTACTGGCGTAAAAAGACTCTGAAGCTGAGAAAAAGCGGCCTCTGTGAAAACCTATTCCGAATACCGAAACAAATTCTGGGGTGACCCCACAGAGGAAAGAACGCTCAACACTATTGTTTTTCCACTTCAGTGTTCTGGAACCGGCACCGAGAAAGAAAGTGCTCATTTGTGCAGAGCGTGCTTTGTCATTGATTACTTCATATTCTTCGTAGCGTGGGGTAGGGCGTTTCATCAGATCCCACCAGTTGCTACTATTATCTCCCCATGGCCATTTTTGTACATAGAGTACATCGTTCCCTAATTTTTCCATGCTACCCCGGATGTTGTCTTCTAGCGAGTCAACCGCAGAAAGCACACCGATGATACAGAAAATACCTATGGAAATGCCAAGCAAGGACAGAAAGCTTCTCAGCTTGTTGCCACTTAGTTGTTGGCTAGCTTGCCGGATACTTTCAGTGAAGATTTTGAAAAATATTCTCATGGTAATCGGGTGTTGAGTTCACGAAGCTAATGAACCTGACTGAATCAGCCGTGTTTTATAGATGAAGAAAAAGGAAAAATCTGCCAACCCTGCTTATTTCACGTTCAATCGTTGATGCTTATAGGTTATTAGCCTCGGGATTTAAACCAGATGCAGGTTTGTTCTGCCTGGTAGTGGTAATAATAAATGCTTGTTGAATAGGGTTTACAGAAGGCAAATAGCTTTGTTGTTGGTATATTTATAATTTAGGCACTCTAAGCTTGCCTTTTGGATAAATAAATTGCTATTTTTGCGCTCTTATTTAAGTAGTGAGCACGTTTAGCGTTTACCTGAATTATCTCTGATGAAGCTCCTAAGCTTTAAGGTAAGCCTTGAACTAGCATCTGAAAAAAATGTAAATGAGGACCAAACTTTCTCAGTTTAACTATGATCTTCCTGAATCACTGATTGCTAAGTATCCGACCAAAGAACGGCATGATTCCCGATTGATGGTTGTACACCGTGAAACCGGTGAAATCGAGCACCGTGTCTTTAAGGATGTTCTGGAATACTTTGACGAAGAAGATGTACTCATTTTCAACAATACCAAAGTTTTTCCTGCCCGTATGTATGGCCGTAAGGAGAAGACGGGTGCCCGTATTGAAGTCTTTTTGTTGCGGGAATTGAACACGGAAGCACGCCTTTGGGATGTACTTGTTGACCCTGCACGGAAGATCAGAGTAGGTAATAAACTTTACTTCAGTGATGAACACGATAATGATCGTTTAGTCGCCGAGGTTGTAGACAATACGACTTCTCGTGGACGTACCATTCGTTTTCTTTACGATGGTCCTGATGATGAGTTTCGTGAAGAACTCAGTTATCTTGGTACTACTCCTTTACCCAAGATGATGAATAGGGAAGCTGAAGAGAGCGATAAAGAACGTTTTCAAACAGTATTCGCTAAAAATATAGGAGCTGTTGCAGCTCCGACGGCCGGGCTGCACTTCAGCCGAGAGTTGATGAAGCGCTTTGAGATTAAAGGTGTTGATTTTGCTGAGCTTACCCTCCATATTGGGCTAGGTACTTTTCGCAGTATCGATGTTGAAGACCTGTCCAAGCATAAAATGGATGCGGAATATTACCAGATCCTCGAAAAAGCGGTCGAACAGGTAAATAAAGCTAAAGCAGCGGGTAACCGGAAGGTCTGTGCCGTAGGTACAACTTCAATGAGAGCTATTGAAAGTTCTGTTTCCGCAGAGCTGATGCTGAAAGCCTCTGAAGGGTGGACAAATAAATTTATTTACCCTCCCTTTGATTTTAAGATCGCCAATGCAATGATCTCTAACTTTCATTTGCCAAAATCAAGCTTATTGATAATGGTAAGTGCATTTGGAGGCTCTGATTTGATTAAGCACGCTTATCAAGAAGCCGTTAAAGAAAAGTACCGTTTCTTTTCTTACGGGGATGCTATGTTGATTTTATAGCAGATGCGAACAATACAAGTCCTTTGGAAAGCGTACCTTAATAAAAAAGGTACGCTTTCTATGTTTTACACCTTTCCGTTGCGGAATTTTTTCCTGGGTTTACTACTAGTAGGCATGAGTGCCCCGCTTTCAGCGACAGAGCTGGTTACTTTTGATTTCTATGATCAAAAGTTGGACCTTTATGTGCCTGATAATTTCGTTTACCCTTACCAACTTAGAATCGAAGAGATGGCGCTGAGGTCGCTGTATCAGGAGTTTGAACGGCGCCCCTATCAGTCGCTACTTACTGATTTACAGGAAAAAGCTTCTCTTCTTCAATTGAATGATTGGCTGTTTTCACAGCTGATTCGGCAGGGGCTTCAAGCGATTTATAAAAAGCAGGCAGGTGACCCAATCGTTGAGTATGCGACCTATTTCCTTTTGGCCAAAAGTGGGTACGATGTTCGGTTAACTTACCGTGATAAGCTGCTACAGGTAAATGTATATACGACGGATGTATTGTATGAAATCCCTTTGATTCAGGATGGAAGCCGTCAGTATGCAAATATTTCGAGCGGTGTTCGTGCCACAAATATGGGGCGATCAATGTATCTGTTGGACCAGGCACCTCAATCTCGTGGCCGAGTATTTTCTTTTTTAATGAAAAAGTGGCCCACCGTTTTAAACAGCAGTGAGGCAAGAAGTGCTGTTTTTCAATATCGTGGACATAGCCAGGAAATCAACTTCCGATATAACCCAGGATTGGCTGCACTCCTGAAAAATTACCCGCTAGTTGATGAGCACTGGTATATGGAAGCCCCGCTATCCGAAGCGTTGAAAGCCACACTGATTCCGCAGTTGAGACAACTCCTCAAAGGAAAGACCCAGCGGGAGAGCCTAGAGTATTTGGTAGCATTTACACGCTCTGCCTTTGTTTATAAGGACGACAAAATTGTTTTTGGAACGAATAAGCCAATGGTCGCTGATGAGTTGTTTTTTTATCCATTTTCTGACTGCGAAGATCGGTCTGCATTATTTTATGCATTGGTGAAAACGTTACTTGAACTGCCAATGATCGTCATAGCTTATGAAGATCACTTGAGTATTGCTGTAGCGGCGCCCGGATTGATAGGGGATGCTGTTACTTACAATGGTCAGGTTTATGTGTTTTGTGATCCAACAGGCCCACAAAATTCCTCGGAAATAGGGAGGATACCCCCTGGGTACGAAGACCAAACCTTTGAAATTCTCGGATCATTTACTGGGCGCAAGGAATAGTATTTTAACGATTGTTGAACTTCTGTTACTACTTACCCGTTCAGTTTATTACATTTGCCTGAATTTTAGCCTATGGCGTACGCTGTGGTTAATTGAGTATAGGAATTATTTTTGACCAAAATAAAGCAAGGGCTTTTTTACTCTTGCGGAAAATTTGCAAACAGAACAAACTGTCTAAGTATGTATTGGACATTGGAATTAGCCTCTCATTTAGAGGATGCACCTTGGCCTGCAACGCGCGATGAACTCATTGATTATGCTGTTCGTTCCGGGTCTCCACTTGAGGTGATTGAAAACCTTCAAGCAATGGAGGATGAGGGAGAAATGTATGAGACCATCGAAGATGTATGGCCTGATTATCCCCGTAAGGATGACTTTCTTTTCAACGAAGATGAGTATTAAAGAACACACGGTGTAAGTTTACGAACCCCGTTTTTAAAGCAAAAAAAGGTTTTACTCTCAGGAGTGAAACCTTTTTTTATTTTTGGAGTAAACCCTGTTACATTTAGTTCTTTATTTTAGCTATTTTGTGACAAGGCAGTCTGTGTGTGAAGAGGGTGTTGCTTGAAAAATATAGATCACTTCTTTTGATTGCCGTTTTACTTTGTATGTGAACCTACCCAAACAGAGAGACGATGAAAAACCTCTTGGAGATCGCCGGAGTGGTAACTAAAAAGAAAGTCAAAAAAATTGAGATTTTTGACGAATACGCGCTTCGTAACAAAGGCAGTAAATTCAATGAATTCTATGAAGACCTGACTTCTGGAGAATACAAGAACGACCGTGATGCTTCTAGTAAGCTTTATGGTTGCACACCTAAAGACGCCCGTTATCGCCAGCTAAAATCACGGTTTCGCAAACGGCTTTTGAATACACTCTTTTTCCTGGATGTTAATAAGCCTTCTGCTTCTAATTATGATCGTGCCCATTTTACTTGTCATAAAGAATGGACACTGGTCAAAATTCTATTGGATAATGACGCACATAGTTCAGCAATGGGGTTGGCCAGGAGCATCCTAACGACCGCCCAGAAGTTTAGAATTTCAGAAATAATTGTCAATTGTAGCCGAATTCTTAGAGAAGATGCTGCACTAAATGGCAACAATAAAGATTTTGAACTTTATGATAACCTGTTGAAAAGCTATAGTGTCATTCTTTCGGCAGAGATGCGCTCAGAAGAGCTGTATCAGCGTGTTGTAATGGATTATTATCAGCCAGTACACAAAGACAATGACCTTGAAGAACGTATTGATACCTATAGTACAACACTACTAAGTTTGTCTGAAATCAATGATTCGCCATTGATTTTTTATAATATGTTTTTGGTGTGGTCTATGCGTTTTGAAATGAAAAGAGAATACACTGCTTTATTAGAGGTGTGTGAGCGAGCAGGAAATTATATCAAGGACCACCCCAAATTTTATCAGGAAGAACGCCTGATCGAATTTTACACCAAAGAAATGTCTGCTTATTTACACCTTGGGAATTATACCAAAGGGCAGATAAATGCAGAGAAGTGTCTAAAGCAATTTCCCGAGGGAAGTAGACCATGGTTTACTTTCATGGAGTATTACTTGTTACTGGCGTTACATACCAATCATCATATTCAGGCCTTGGCCATTTATAATCAAACAGTTGCAAATAAGAAGTTTGTTAAACAAGACGCCAATACCCGTGAGCGTTGGAAATTATTTGAAGCGGTTATTTACTTTTTGCTTCAACGAAGTGGCTTATCTAAGCGCATCATAGCACCTAAACGGCAAGCAACTTTCCAGCCTGAAAAATTTGTAGAGAAAGACCATAATTATGGTTCCGATCAAAAAATATTGACGGTCTTTATGTTGATCATGCAGGTCTTCTTCCTGGTGGTGAAAAAGCAGTACAATCGGAGTGATGAACTGATTAATCAACTGCAGAACATGGCTAATCGCAACCTCCATAAGGATGAATATTATCGGCCTATCCAGTTTATTCGATTGCTATTGCAAATCCGTAAAGCGAGTTATCAGTTAGAAGAATTACGCAATACTGAAAAGTACCTGGAGAATCTGGTGAAACATCCTTTTTCTTACCGCGGGATTTCTTCCCAATTTGAGCCATTACCTTTAGAAAAACTTTGGCAGGAATTTCTGGATCATTTGGATTAACCTTGGCTTGGAGAGGCCGAAACTAGGGCTTATCTTCGCCGCTAATGAATAAAGAAGGAATAATTATAGCTGTTGATGGCTTTTCGGCGTGTGGCAAAAGCACTCTCGCGAAGCAACTCGCCCTGGCTTTGGGGTATACTTACATTGATACAGGCGCAATGTATCGCGCTGTGACTTATTTTTTCCTCAGAGAGCAACTCGACTGGAATGATGAGAAATCAGTAAAGGAGGCATTGACTAGCATCCAAATTGACTTCCGCAGAGAAGAAGATGGAAGTTTACACACTTACCTGAACGGAGAGGATGTTGAAAAATATATCCGTACCATGGAGGTGTCTGAATCGGTAAGCCCGGTAGCTACTATTTCAGCAGTTCGGCGTTTTTTGGTTAAGCAGCAACAAGCCCTTGGCGAGAAAAAATCATGCATCCTGGATGGACGGGATATAGGCACTATTGTTTTTCCGAAAGCAGATTTGAAAATTTTCCTTACAGCAGATCCTGAAGAACGGGCTCGCCGGCGATTGAAGGAATTATTGGAGAAAGGCCAATCGGTTAGCTTAGCTGAAGTGTCGAAAAACCTTACAGAGCGGGACCATATTGACAGTACACGAGAAGATAGCCCTCTGCGGCAGGCTGAAGATGCAGTTGTTATTGATAACACAGTATTGAGCCCAGAAGAACAGTTGGCAATGATTAAGACTTTGGCCGAGATGCGTGGAGCATAGATTTTATAGTATTAAAAAAGCCTCTATTTCCAACTGGTGAGAATAGAGGCTTTTTTAATAGGAAATAAGAACGGATTACAAGTCACGCAGCGAATTACGATCGCGTAAAATATCTTTTAGTTCCTTTAGGAAGGCATACTGATGAGGAAGCGCATCTTTAAGCGCATCTTTAATACTAACAAAGGCACCTAGCTCTATGTCCTTTAGTTTATCTTTCAGTTGTTTGGCATCTTGGTACAACATGGTTTTTAAACTAGGGATTTCATGCCAATCACCCTCTACTGCAAAGGCTTCTTCCTGTTCTCCGCTTGCTTCTTCCCTTACAGGGTCGAGCGTAATATAATCTTCAGGAGACTGTTCGGCGAGCTCTCCTTGAGGGAAGTTCAGGGTGTTTGCTTTTTCGTTATTGACAAAAAACACCTCCAGCCCGCTTTCGCGAAAGCGATAAATGATAAGGTTGACTTTCTTCCTGAGGCTCATAGCCTGAAATTTCGTGAATAATTAATCTTACAACAGGGGCTAACAACAAATGTTCATTTCTCGTTGTAAAGCAGTTGCAAAGTTACGGCTTATTGGCCAAATTTAGGAAACTACAGCTCTTTTTACCAGTTCTTCCAAAGCGAGGGCAAGGAACAACTGCTCTTCCTTATCGCTAATGTCGGGGCGGATGAAGCTAAAAGCCCGCTCGTGGAGTCCTTTTTCTGCTTTAACGATACTGGTTGTGAGGTTGCCTACTTCCTTTCCGCCGATTTCTACGGGTTGCATGGCTTCTTTACCTGGCTTCAATTGGGCAATTACTTTTCCTGTGCGTTTGCCTTTTAAAATGCCGTCACGAGAAAGTGTACCTACTTCCTGGCTATCAATGAAAAGGGTGGCTGTGCCTTTCTTGATCCAGAAAATATATTCGTGTTCGGCAGTACGAGCATAGAGTAACGCATTGGGCTTTTCCGCTTTGCCAAGGTATTGGCGATAGCTATAAGCGAGGACTGGCTCGTGATAGATAGTCGTGAAAATCCCTTTAGCAGTAGTCGTTACACCTTTCCGTAAAACTTGCTTGTCCTGCCCTAGGCTAAACAGCTCAAGTTCTTCTTTATCGATAGGAACCAACTTGGTTACCCAAGTATCCATATCTTCTTTTAGACGCTCGGTTTCCATGGCTAACCGCTTGTTCCCAGGAGCCATGTTTTTTGCAACGAGGCTGGTTAGTGCCAAGCCTCCAATCACCAAGGTGCCAGCAAGTATCGCTAAGTAAATCATATATTGATCGACAACTATTTATTAGTATGCAAAGGTAATGTTTTGTAAGAACAAGTAAGCCTTACTTGTTTCGTTTGCTGAGATAAAGATCCTGTATGTTAGGTCGGCCCAGGGTTTGTCGTCTATGCTTGATCGCTGCAAGGTCCTCTTGATTAAGAATGTTCCAGGTCGACTTAAGTAGGATAGTATCCAGCTCGTTTTGGATTGTTGGCCATTCTTCCCAGTAAGTATTTCCTGAAGTGCATATATCAGACACCAGTTCGTTTTTTATTACCAAGCACTCGGCTTGTAAAAAAGCGTGTTCTTGGGTAAGTTGATCCAACTCAAGTAGCAATTTGTAATGGATATTACGGCCTAGTAGACTGTGTTTCTGGTGCCGCGTAACTGGAAATTCCCAGCTGTGAAAATGATACTCAATTCCGTCTGGAGGATAAACTTCTTTTTGGTAAAACTGAAACATGGCTATTTCAGCTTCCGTTTCTGCTACTTGTGAACAGCGATCTATCCATTGGTTGAAATCTATCCACCATCCTGGGCCTGCGCCTGTTTGATAGGACAATGATGCCGGAAACAAGCCTTCGTACTGATGGGCAGGTAATAAGGGGTAATTTTGTAATGAGGTCTCGAGTTGATCGCGAAGAACACGCATAGCCTGAAAGGTGAGTAGTAGCACACCAGCTTGGTTGGTATTGTTCCACTGCTCCCAAATTTGTTCGTACTGTAAAAGTGCTGTGGTATTAAAAATACTACTTAACCTATTGTGCCATTGCCATGCTAAAACATCCTTATTCCCCAAGTTAAAATTTGTGGGATTGGCATATACCCAAGCAAGTTCCTGGTTGGGTAAGATCACTTTTAGGAAAGGCTCCAGCAAGGTGTCTTTACGCGTTGTCTGGGGATAAAGGCGTTGTGAAATTTCTCCAGTGAGGAGGAGTTTATCGCCTCTTTTTAACGCGATTACGGGCTGACCATCAGGTTGGTCATAAGCGGTAAGGTCTTGTTGTAACACCAACTGCTTTTCGGTATTCGTGTTCCCAGTTTCTTCTTCTTTAGCATCGGGGGACGGCTGACAAGAGAGACAGGAAAAGAGTAAAGCGATTACTGCTGGAAAGACAATAAGTTTGTTTCCCCATTGGAGGTACCCCTCTTTTCGTTTTGAGTATTTGCGCGGAAACACAAGTCTAGCTTTAGTAAATAAGGTAATTGATGAAGAAGAATAAAACAAGATAAATCCAGAGGATATCGAGGAAGTGCCAGTAAATGGTGAGCAAACGAAGTTTTAGCCTTTTTTCAGGATCACTGAAATAGACAAGGACACTTACAGGATCCTGCATTTTTGTAAAAGCTTGCCATATGAAATAGCCTAGAAAAGGAATACCGCCAATAACATGTGCAAAGTGTAAACCGGAAATCAAGTAAAGATAGCCAGCAGAGTTGTTGCTGTCAATAAAAACTTCTTGCCGGAAGAGTTCCATCCATCCAACAGTTTGTAAGGCAAGAAACAGAAAAGAAAGTATCATGGTAACCCCGAGAGCTACTTTATAGCGATCAGTATTATCCGATAGGTATGCTTTTTTGGCAGAAAGCATGGTTCCACTACTCGCTAGTAAAATGAAGGTATTGAAAAGAAAAATCGAGGGGAGCTTGATAGGTGGAACAGAACTCTGTACCCTGGAATATACAAACGAGATAGTCAGGGATACAAACAGGATAGATAGGCTGAAGATGATCAGCATCAACAAAACATTGTAGGGGTGGAAAGCGAAAGATCCGTATTCATCGCCATCAGCATGATACTGGTCACGAAGCGGTGTGTTTTCGTTCATCTTTTCTGGCTTGACGATTCTCCTTGCCGCAACGATTGCTACAGTATTTCACTTCATCCCACACTTTTTCCCATTTTTTACGCCAAGAAAAGGGACGTTGGCAGTGCAGACAAAGCTTTTGTGGAAAATCAGCTTTTTTTCTTGTTTTCGGCATTGTATTTTCAACAGGAAACACAACTAAAGGTTGTTGAATCAAGCTAGCGATTTAGCTATAGCGGACAATCGCTCGTTGATAGAGGACTGTTGCAACGAGATTTCTTCCAGTTGTAGGCCTTCGCGTTTCAAGTGATCGTCGAAGCGGAGGAAGTTATCATCAATACGCTTCTTAAGGTGAACAATGTAGCGTTTGAGTGTGCTATTAACTTCCTCGGTGAGGCGCTCACGGCCTTGGTCTATTTCCAAACGGAAGCCATCAATAATCTTTTTACGCTTAGAGCGTGTGCTGAAGCCAGCAAACAATAGCCCAATGGCAGTAAGTAGACCTCCAGTTATATCAAGCATCCCAATTTGACTGACGGTCATCAAAATAACACCAATAGCAGCAATCCCGGATCCGGCAGCCAGATTGGGGGAGAGGTTACTTTTTTCTGGGAATAAGGATTCGTCTGTAAAATTTTCGGTTTTATTGATAAACCGAGAGAACTGGTCTTGCAAATCGCGGAGCACATTTTCACGCCGTTCTGCGATGTCGCTGAAAATTTCGTGATCGTTACTTAGGATGGTTTTACTGGATCTGATCTTTAGATCAATAATTTTTGCCATTTGCTGGATACTGTCAGCCAGGTCAATCATACCTTCGTTAAGTCGCTGCTGTAGGGCGCCATTGAGTTCGCCTTCCATTTCTTTAGCAAGCCCTTCAAGCCATTGCTGGGCAGAAGGCGTTTTGGAGAAAATACTGCTTACCGACCGGCGCAGAAGTCCGAATAAGCTAAGACCACCTTCTAGTTCGTAGGCTTTTTTGGTGGTGATTCTATCGTATGCTCCCACTAGAGCATCATTGAGTAAATCAACCTGTTTGTAACTTTTTGTTTCCTGGTCACTGAGGGTTTCACGAATATCTTCGCGGAATTCTTGATCTGCCTTGTACTGTTGTTGACGCAAATCAAGCCCCGTCGCAATTCGGCCATTAATATTGCTTGCTGTTTCAACACTGTTGATAAGCTTTAAGGCTGGAGCCTGGCCACCCGTAATATGATTTTGGATGTAAGTTCGCAATTCAACAAAACCGGATTCCTCTGTTTGCCCTTCTTGTTCTTGCTTGGCGGAAACGGCAAAAACATTAGGTGTTGTCATTCCTTTCTTCAGCGCATTGTCCCTGACTCCCTGTATATTTACGGCTAAATCATCAGCGGGCATCAAGTCTTTTTGTTGTAAAACAAAGATGACCTTCTTGCGCCATTCTCCTTGTATGAAATCGAAAAATTCCCATGCAGATTGCCGGTAGGGGTTTTTGGCCTCAAAAACAAAAACGATCAAGTCTGAAGCAGGAATAAAACGTTCGGTAATTTCCTGGTGGTGCTCAACAATGGTATTGGTGCCTGGCGTATCTACAATTGCTATATCTTGCAGGATATCAACGGGCAGCATGATTTTCTTGAGGTAATCATTGACCATCACTTCTGCTTTTTCTTCTCCATAGAGAATTTGCTGGATGGTATCGGTCATTGGTTGTGGTGCTACCTTGGTGATTTCTTCGCCGGTAGCGAGTAGGGCATTTACGAAGCTGCTTTTGCCGGCTTTTACCTCTCCTACAATAACAAACATGAAGGGCTCGTGGAGTCGATTACGTAAATCACTGACTGTATGACTCATCTCTTCGTGGCCAATCCTGATCGTTAACTCATGCAAATCCTTGGTGATTTCTTCTAATTGAGCCCGGTGGGTTTGCAGTTGCTGATTGAGCAATTTAGTCACAGTAGAAAGGTTTTTGTACGTAATACGTTAATCTTAAGACGAGTAATTTTCGCTAAGATACAGATTGGCTTGAGGTCCTTGGCAAAAAAGTAAATCCAAGATACTGAGATTGGCCATAAAACCATGACGTTCTCTGAATACCTGGGGGTAAGCGGTGAAGTTTTCCTGATAAGTGCCGTTGGGAGGGTAGAACTTGGGGGTTACTTTCTGGCGGATATCGTAAATGTTCTCTTCATGTTGGGTACGAAATTCTTTGGTCGTATGAATAGGCTTGTCCCATTGTAATAAACGGAAAATTGTTTTGAGAAAAGCTAAATTGAAATCCCAAAGCAATGCAGGAGGATCAATAAAAATGGGCATTAATTCATCAGCATAGTAAGGAAAAAAAGGAGCATTCCCGTAGGCTGAACGTATACTTTGCCAGTGCTGGCGAGGCCAGTCTTGGTGGAAGTTGAGTGCTACCTCCCGAATGAGAAGTTGATTGTTTTTACCCTTTTCTAGCGGTATACTCAAGCGCTGTAAGCCATTGGCGCCGACGATATAGCAGCGATTGCGGTAAGATCCTTTCTGGTAATTTTCACAAGCCTCCAAGAGAATTTCATCAGCAGCTTTGAAATAACAGAAGCTAGCTATCGAAGGAAGGAAGTGTAGTTCGGAAAGTAATGTTTTCAATTTGTAGAAAGAGTTTAAGCCAGTAGCGGCTCTTCAAAAAAAGGGTATAGAGGCTGTTTTTGAATCAGCTTCTATACCCTTTAACAAAATCAAGGTATAAGGAGTTGATGCTTTATGTGAGATCAATAGTGAAAACCATAGCACCAACAAGCTCTTTTATATTAAGCTCTTGGAATCAAAGCCGTGTCGCGGGTAGCAGCTGGCTTTTTCTTCTTCCCTTGGGTATTCATTGCCATTTGTACTGCGCGTAGTGTATTGGCTACACCACCGGTTACAGATAGCTTGTTGAGCATTACTTGTTTGTCATCTTCTCCAGGAACGTTAACCAAGAAAGAAGGCTGGATAGAAGAATCCATGATGATTTGCTTCACTTGCTGAGCCGTTAGGTCAGGGAAGTAAGAACGCAGGGTAGCTGCCAAACCAGCAACCATTGGAGCTGCCATACTGGTACCCTGTAGGTCTTGGTAATTGTCATCAGGAACAGTAGCGTAAATTTCTACACCTGGTGCAAAAACGTCTACCTTATCAGCACTCCAGTTAGAGAAGCCAGCAGTAAGGTTTTCGTCATTGCTAGCTGCCATAGCGCCTACCTCAATCCAAGTTTCTGCATATTTAGGGCGGAACAGTCCACGACGCTCAAATTTGTCGTGTGGGAAGTTGTTCTCAAAGTCGTTTTCTTTTCCGTCGTTACCGGCAGCGTGTACCAGAATAACATCCTTGGAAACAGCGTAACGAACAGCAGCGTCAACGGCATCTTTGTAAGGAGAATATCCTTTACCAAAGCTCATGTTGATAACGGTAGCACCATTGTCTACTGCATAACGGATAGCGTTTGCAACGTCTTTGTCTCTTTCGTCACCGTTAGGGACAGCACGTACAGACATGATGCGTACATTGCTGGCTACTCCGTCCATACCGATGTCGTTACCGCGAATAGCGCCAACAATACCTGCAACGTGAGTACCGTGGAGGGCATCAGGGCCTTCAACGTCATTGTTGCCATAGTTGCGGTCGTCTAAATCAGAAGGGTCATCACCTACGATATCACGGGCATCAAATTCTGGGTTCCAGTTGTAGTTGTAGGAATCGTTGAAATAATTAGCAGCGCCTTCCACCTGGCCATATACGTCTTCGAAATTGTCGCCTTTCTCTAGGATGCCACTCATAAACTGAGCTGCTTTGCCTACGTTACCTTCTGCGTCGGTGTGTTTTTGTACGTCTTCGAGCTTGATGTCAGCAGGTTCTTTACCAATAGCTTCAATCAGTTCGTTCATCATATCAAAGGTGCGGCTATACAGCATTACATTAGGCTGCATTCCTTCGCGCTTTTCATTGATGATGGTTTCGTACTCTTTGTAAAGTTCATAGTCACGACGGGCTTTTTTTGACAACTTGGAAACATCAGCACCGTCAAAACGCTCGTGAAGCTTACGATAAAGTCTTACTATTTCGAGGTTCTCAGCATTGACGCTTTTGCCATCTTTACCTCCGATAAAGTTCCAACCGTGGATGTCGTCGATATAACCATTGTTGTCATCATCAATACCATTCCCCGGGATTTCGTCCTCGTTTACCCACATGATATCAGCTAAATCTTCATGCTCGGCATCTACACCTGAGTCGATAATTGCGACAATTACCGTTTGACTGGCTTTGCCATTGAGTATTTCCCGATAAGTTTTGGTTGTACTCATGCCTGGATAGCCATCTTCAGCCATATCCATGTGTGGCCAATCTTTTGGTGTTGGCTTTTCGTCTTGGGCATTAAGAAGGGTGCATCCGAAAACGAGGAGCATCCCTAAAATGAGATTAAATTTCATGTAAAAGTTGATGTTTGTGCATAATTCAACGTACCGAACGGTAAAAAAACAAAGAGGAATCTATCCGCCGGAACGTGAGTAAAATATTGCTGTTTACGGAATAAAACCCATTGGGGTTCTCTATATCTTCTGCTTTTTGGTAAAATTCCCTCAAAAGTAGAAAATGAACGTATAATTCTGACTTTTATGTTGGCAATAAGTCACAAGTGGATCGCAAAAGGAAGTGAATGGGCATTAATGACGAATGAATGACTTTAAACTTGTTGGTCAATAGCAATCATGCGGTCTTCTACTTCACGAACAAGGTCTGTGAATTTTGGGTCGCGTTTCATTTCTCGGTCCCTATGAAGCGGCAAGTCCACCTGTATGTGATCTATAAATCGAGAAGGGGCTTTTTTCATAATATAAATATCATCCGCAAGATAAACGGCTTCAGATATATCATGGGTGACGAAAATAACCGTTGGATGAATCTCTCTCCACAGGTCTGCCAGCAAATCTTGCATTTGCAGTCGTGTATTGATATCAAGTGCTCCAAAGGGTTCGTCCATCAATAGGATTTCCTGATTGGCCATTAGGCTTCGAGCTATTGCAACACGTTGTAACTGGCCACCAGATAGGGTAGGGTATTGAGCGAATTTGTTTTCGTGGCCGGCGAGACCTACTTTGGAAATCATCTCCATAGCTCGTTGTCGTCGTTCCTTTTCACTGACTCCTTGGTAGGCTAGTGCCAGCGATACATTGTCGAGAACCGTTAGCCAGGGTAAGCTTGAATACTGTTGAAAGACCATCCCTACGCGGTTGTCCGCATCAATAGGCTTGTCGTGCAAGAGAACTTGACCAGAGGTTGGCTGCTGCAATCCGGCAATGTAACGGAGTACGGTGGATTTACCACAGCCGCTAGGCCCCAAGATGACAACGAATTGCCCCTGCGCAGGCTTGTCTTCAACTAAGAAATCAAGGTTTTGCAGGACGAAATTTTCGCCGCCATCGTAAGAATGCGAAACTTGCCGCAGTTCAATAATATTCTTTTGGTTACTATCAGTAAATAAGGACATAGCTTATTTCGTGTATGAACGTTGAAAACGGAACTCTCCGTAAAGAATCATAATGAGTCCTGTAATCACGGTGATGTACATCAGGTTAGATAAAATGCCAGCAAGCGATGGAACGAACGCACTGAGCAACAGGAACAGCATAACACTGCCCAGAATGACGAGAAAGCCAATCTTTACTTCCTTTAGTCCACCAAAAACGGTTTTGTAATATTTATGAGGAAATAGCCGCTTATCCAGATAGATAAACAAACGATCCTGGAGGAAACCAACAAGGATAATGATGATTAACCAAGCAAAAACCTTGTCTACTTTACCATATTTACCATTTACCCAAATCATAGCTCCGACACCACCGTCCCGGTTTAGTAATTCAGCAATGATGATATAGGTCCAACTGATGGCCGTTAAAACGCGGATATCATCCATTAACTTACTGAGAACGGAAGGAAGATAAACCGAACGAATCATTTGCCAGTTGGTAGCGCTAAGGGTGAAAACGGTTTTCAAATAAACTTCTTCCACTTCATTTATTCGCTGAATAACCACAGGAAGCAGGTAAACCAAAATACCAAAAGCAAGGAAGGCTACCTTCATATTGTCGCCCACTCCAAACCAAAGAATGAAGAGGCCGGTTATTGCAGTGATGGGCAAATAACGTAAGGCGTCCACTTGTTTGCTAAATAAAGCCCGAACAGCGGGTACCAAACCCAGCGGGAATCCTATAGCCAATGCGATGAAAATGGCCCAAAAGTAACCGCGAAGATTACGCCAGATCGAAATCCAGGTGTTTAGAAGCAGCTCATCTTTTTCCTTGAGCACCGGAAAGGCTGCTACAACATGATGAGGTGGTGGTAGGAGGGGGTAAACCTTTTCAAATTCTGTTGCGTTGGCCAAGTTAATAGAGTCAACGGTAAAAAGGCTATCAATATTAATGGCAAAGTCGTCGGCGTTTTGTTCTTCTATGGTAGGTATTTCGGTGCTGTACTCTACCAAAGGCCGCTCTATCGCGAGTGTTTCGGCCATTCCCCACCAAATTAGTATAACAATGATAAAACCGGCTAAGGCCCAAATCCATTGTTGTTTTCCGTCGTAGCGATTACGCAAATGAAGCAATGACGCCATGCAATAGGTATATTTTTGCGGAATTTAGGGTAATTTTAGGAGTCCACAAAATTTCATTTCCAACAGCAACTTTTACACCTTTACAGCTATTATATTGCGCAGAAAATAAAGTGCGATTTAGCTTCGCTGCTTCTTCGAGGTTTCTCAAGTTTTTCAAATAGTTAAAACACTTAAGGTGAATCGTTTATTCAACTATTATGAAAAACAAACCACGAAGTAGCCGCAAAGCGAATCGCTTTTTATTTTCGTGCTGTTCCTTATAACTTTTACACCCCGAATTAGATGTCTGTCCCTTTTTCTACTCATTGGCATTGGATATGTGCTGCCGGCCGATATTATTGGCGGGCGCAAACGCGCTATGATGTTCATTCACCCTTTTTAGCTGCATGGCTGAAAGCGGTTATGGAGGATGATCGGGAGTACTATGCTTTTGATGAAATCGAAATAATTCGCAATTATTGGTTGCGCACTCCTCAGATAGTAGACTACTCTTCTGATTTAGGGGCTGGTAGCCGTGCTGGACAAGGGGCAGAAAGGGCGGTTAAAGAGATGGCACGTTGGAGCAGCGTTGATCAACAAACGGGGCGCCGCTTATTTAGAATGATGCAGTTTTCAAAACCAAAAATGATTCTTGAACTGGGAACCAACCTGGGCGTTTCGGCGATGTACCTACAGCGAGGAGCGGTGGCCGCCAAGTTTTATTCTATAGAGGGCCAAGCTTCAGTGGCACGGTTGGCCAAGGAGTCTTTCCGACGCTTGGGGGCACAATACCAGCCAGAAATTATTACAGGCAGCTTTATGGAGGTTTTACCTAACCTGTTGCCTCGAATGAAACAGGTGGATGCAGTTTGGCTGGATGGTGATCACCGCAAGGAAGCTACGCTGGCTTATTTTGAAGAAATTTTGCCTTTCCTTCATTCAGGAAGCATCGTAGCTATTGGAGATATCCATTGGTCTGAGGGGATGGAGGCCGCTTGGGAGTTGTTAAAAAAACATCCTTCTGTTACGCTGAGTGTAGACCTCTTTGAATTTGGGGTGCTTTTCTTTCGGGAAGAACAACAAGAGAAAGAGCATTTTACGCTGATTCCTTATCAGTATAAACCTTGGCGATTGGGCTTTTTCTAAGATGAAAATAAAGACGGCCCACTGAAATTATCAGCAGGCCGTCTCTTGTATCAAAGGATGTATTGTGAAAATCCTTTTACCTTATACTCTGTACGAAGTACTAGTTAAAGGTGTAACGGATACCAACACGTCCACGCCAGCGAGAACCACGGTCAAAGATATTGAAGCGGTCATCACCTAAACGCTCGTCGTCAAAGGTGAACTGAGGAGTAGTACCATCAGCTGCGTAGCCTCTGAAATCGATCAATTGGTAATCGAATGGATTGCTGTAAATAACACCCCAATCAGAGTTCAACAAGTTCGCGAAGTTGAAGATATCCAAAGAAATCTCCAGCTTGTTGGTTTTAGTACCTGTCTTAACACCGAAAGACTGTGCAATACGCAGGTCGAACTGGCTGAAGAAAGGCGTACGAGCACCATTCTTCTCAGCGTAACTACCACGGTTTTCACTTAGGTAATCATCTTGCTCGATGAAGGTATTCAATGCCTCCCACTGTTGAGCAGCAGTCGTGCCACCGTTGTCAATTAAATTGATTTGAGAAGCATCTGCAGGAATCCAGATCAAAGAACGGTTACGGCTAGTACTACCCGTCTCGTTGTTGATGTTACGAGCAGAACTTTGAGCGTAAACGTAAGAGTAAGGATCACCAGACTGTCCGTTGTAGAAGATAGAAATACCTGTGTTAAACAAGCCATTGGTACCCCAAGAATTGTCATAACCTATAGCTGCGATAATACGTGAACCAATAGAGAAGTCAGAACGACCAACCATTGGTGCGTTACGACCATCTACGTTGAAAATACCACGCCACTGAGAAGAGTTCTGTGAAGAAGTACCTTCCATCAATGAAGTTGCATCACCGTAAGTGTAAGCAACATAAGTGCTCAGACCGAAGTCAAAGTCCTTAGCCAAAGTAGCTGATATGTTGTAGGTGTTACCTTCGTTGGTGTTAGAACCAAGGTAGATAGCATCATACGTAGGATCGAGGCTCGTACGTGTGTATACAGGACGATTATCAGGAGTACCCGTCCAGTTGAAATCAACGGTAGGGTCAGAGTTTACGTTCTGGTAAATGATATCGTTCAACGTCTTGGTGTAGATACCTTCCAAGGTAGCAGTGATACCACCAGGAAGCTCTTGATCAATCGCTAAACTAGCACGGAATACCTGTGGGTATTTGAAGTCCTTAGTAAACAAGTCAATCTGACCAGAAGGAACAGTAAAGTCAGGGTTAGTTGGTTGCTTTTGAGGGTCTGCTTCGAAAGGCTGATCCAGAATGAAAGCACCACCAACAGTCAAACCGTTGTTATTGAAAGCACCACCTGGCCATACAAAAGGAATACGGCTAGTGAAGATACCAAGACCACCACGAATGTTGGTCTTCTCAGATGCAGCGTACTGTAAACCAATACGAGGAGAAACCATCAACTGACCTTCAGGGGTTTCACCACCACGAGTACCTTCTACGTCATAAGCAGCAGAAATAGCAGGAAGGGTGGTTGTATTGAAACTGCTGTGAATGTTAGGATCATCCAAAATGAAAGGTACATCCAAACGAACACCCGCAGTAACAGTCAATTTGTCGCTTGGTGTCCACTCGTCCTGTACGTAAATACCCACCTGTAGAGTATTGAACGTAGCAGCAGCTGCAGATTCGTCACCAGTAACATCATCTACCAAAGAGTAAGAACGGTAGAATTCGTCAGCATTATCGCCATTTAAGAAGGCATCGATAGATGGGAATTCGTAAACACCGAAGTTCTGGCGAATAAATACGTTGTTAAAGCTGCTGAATTCGTTGTGCGTACCGATAGTGATGGTGTGCTCATTCTTGTACAACTTGAAGTTGTTGGTTATCGTAACGATATCCTGCTCCAACAAGTTGGCAGTAGAGAACTGCTCTGAACCCAAACGGATTTGCCCGTCACCATCAAAAAGAATCAAGTAAGGGAAGTCGTTACCGATAGGGTCACGGTCATCACGTACAGTAGTAATACCCAGTACTAAGTTGTTAGACGATTTGGTACCAAACATAGAGTTCAATTCCGCTGCGAAAGAGTTCGTTGTACTTGGGAAGTAAACACCATTGTTTTCGTAGTTAATGGTGTTTGCACTAGAGCCATTTACGCTAAATTGCTCAGCTTTAGTGTACTGATGGCGTACCGTCAGTTTGTTGGTTTCGTTCAGGTTGAAATCCAATTTACCGAACAAACGCAAGCCTTCCAGCTTGTCAATCTTGCTACCAAAACCACCTGGGTTGTAACCGTAATCGCTGATTAAGCGGTCAGATAGGTTGTTGAGGTCAGCTTCAGAAGCATCACCACGGTAGGTGTCGAACAAGAATGGAACAGGCGTTTCATCACGCTGGATTTCTCCGTTGAAGAAGAAAAATACTTTGTCCTTAACGATAGGGCCACCAAGAGATAGACCGTAAAGATTCTGAGCGAAATCGTCTAATTTTTCAGCTTCGCCACTTGTACGTTCGATCAGTGTTCCGTTGGTTTTACCAGCCAGACTTTCGTTCTGGGTGAAGTAGTAAGCAGAACCTTCCAGGTTGTTAGTACCTGATTTGGTAACAGCACTAATACCACCACCAGAGAAACCACCAAGGGTTACGTCGTAAGGAGATACTACTACCTGAATCTGCTCGATCGCATCAATACTGATAGGAGCGATACCGGTTTGTCCACCGTTAGTACCATTCGCTGCCAGACCGAATACATCGTTGTTAACAGCACCATCAATGTAGATAGCGTTGTAGCGGTTGTTCACACCCGCAATCGAAGTACCTCCACCAAAAGAGGCTTTAGATTGTGGCGTTAAGCGTGTAAAATCACCCAAATCCCGGCTCAAGGTCGGCATACGGCTGATGTCGTCAGACTTAATAATGGTAGAAGAGCCAATGTTACCACCAGCAGGGCCACCCTGAGCAGTCACCATAATGGTACCCAACTCAATAGCTGTTTCCTGGATAGCTACATCTAGACGGTAAGGCTGTCCTAATGACAGGTAAATACCATCATAACTAGCGTCTTCAAAACCAGTGTAAGAAATCGTGATCTTGTAAGGGCCTCCTACCCGCATACCGGGGATACGGAAGTTACCATTCAAGTCAGTAGATCCGCCGTAGGTGGTACCGGATGGTCCGTGTACGGCAAATACGTTGGCTCCAATCAGTTCTTCCGAACCGTCAGTGACCTTACCCTGCATGGATGAGGTCGTGGAACCTTGTCCGAATGCAAATGATGCAATGAATAGCATCGCGCAAATCGTAAAAAACTTCTTCATAGTAAGTGTAAAATTTAATGAAGTATGTACGCTGCAAAATTACGTTGAGTAAAAGTAGTCAATCTTCCTTTAATGTTAACTTTGTGTTAACTTTTTCCAAGTGCTTTGTTTCCAATAAGTTGTAAGAATTATGTTTGGTAACACTTTAATAGCTGCCAAAGAATTAATGGGAAACAAACAAGGAGCATTAGGAAAATATGGAGGTGCCAATTAGTTTGTTTTTTGCTTTTTTAGTCCTCTTATTTTTTCGTAGTTTCAAGGCTTCAAAGTTAAGTTTTTCATCTTTGTTTACCCAAAACCATTTTTAATGCGAACATTTACCTTTTTCTTGCTTGCTTGTTGCTTAAGTGTAATGGCGCTTAATGCACAGACCCCTGACTTGGTCATCTCTGAAATTATGTATAATCCACCTGAATCTGGACAGGATACTTATGAGTACCTGGAGATTTATAACAATAGTGCTGATGCTGTTGATCTTTCAGGGTACAGCCTTACAGGAGTTACTTATACTTTTACCAGCGCTACTAACCTTGGAGCTGGGGAGTATATCCTTCTTGCCGGTGACAGTATCGCTTTCGAGGCTGGATTCGGTTTAACTGCTTTACAGTGGACTGGCGGAAGCCTCAGTAATGGTGGCGAATTATTGAAACTCTTTGACGCTACTGGCGCGATAGTTGACTCTGTCGACTACGATGACAGCTTCCCTTGGGCAACTGCGGCCGATGAAGGTGGTGCCAGTTTGGTGCTTTGTGATTTTAATAGCGATAATAACGATGGAGCCAACTGGGCTGCTGCTAATACTGGAACAGGCGTATTTTCTGCCGGTGTAGAGATGTTTGGTAATCCGGGAGCAGCTTCTGCTTGCCCCACTGGGCCTATTGTACGTTTCCTTACGGATGAAGTAGAAGTAGGAGAAGACGCCGGAACTATAACACTTGGTGTAGAAATTCGTGATGTTCAAGCTGGATCTTATTCCATTGACATTGCTGCTGATGGTGTCTTTACCGCAACCATCGGAACAGATATTACCTTTATGCCTGCTAGCTTGACGTTCTCAAGCGGAGCTGAAGTTGATACCATGGACGTTTCCATTACCATCATTGATGATATGGACCCAGAGGCATTGGAGTCATTAATTCTCAATTTGTCAAATCCTTCAGCAGGATTAACAATTGAAGGAGTTTCCAGTACATCAACGGTGCTGATTACGGATAACGATACGAATATTTCAGACATTGTTATCAACGAAATCATGTATAACCCTCCTGGGACCGACTCTCAGTACGAATACCTCGAATTGTACAATAACGATGATGCTACCGTCAATGTAGGAGGTTACTATTTCTCTCTAGGTATTGAAGCTACGCTTCCTGATGTAGACCTACTACCAGGGGATTTTCTTTTACTAGCAGTAGATAGTATTAGTTTCGAAGCCGCTTATGGCCTAACGGCTTACCAATGGACAAGTGGTGCTCTTGGTAACGGAGGTGAAGTACTGGAGTTGCGGGATGCCTCAGGCAACGTAGTTGATATGGTAGAATATGATGACACTGGTGATTGGCCAGAAGCTGCTGATGGTACTGGGGCTGCACTGGTTTTGTGTGACCCGTCTTCGGATAATAGTTTAGCGGCTAGCTGGATTGCTGGTGTACAGTCTACAGGTATTTTTATTAGTGGTACTGAAATCCTTGGTAGTCCTGGTGCTGCTAACGATTGTACACCTGTTGCTCCACAAGAGTATACAGTCTACACTATAGGTGAAGTTACAGGGGTAGACGACATGGGTAATGCGGATTCTTTAGGCGTACGTGCTGAACTGACAGGGGTTGTATATGGTGTTAATCTGCGCCCCGGTGGTGCTCAGTTCACTATTATTGATGCTGCTGGAGATGGTATTGGGCTTTTTAATTTTGATAACGACTATGGCTATACCATTACTGAAGGAGATGAAGTGACCGTACAAGGGGTGGTGGGCCAGTTTAATGGTCTCACTCAATTGAACTTGGATACGATCATCATGAATAGCATGGATAATGCTTTATTGTCACCAACGACAGTGACAGCATTGGGTGAGGATACCGAATCACAGTTGGTAAGAGTTGAAGGAGTGAGCATCGTGGATATTACTCCTGCCGGTGGATTGAATATCAATGTTACGGATGGTGTAAATACCTTTCTAGTTCGTATAGACTTTGATACAGGTATTACGGAAGAAGATATCAATAGTCTTCAAGGACTTTCCTTAAGAGTAACAGGCCTGGGAGGACAATTTGATAACAGTGAGCCTTATGATGGAGGTTACCAGTTGTTGCCCCGTTACCTTGATGATATTGAAGTTATCATCGCGACTAGTGAGCCAACATGGGCCCAAGGGGTGGAGTTGTTTCCTAATCCGGTAGCTGATCAGCTTACGATCAGGGGAGAAGTAGAATTCGAAGCGCTGAGTTTGAAAAATGAACTTGGACAAACGCTTCGTACCTGGAAGGCTTCTGGTACGCAAGCCAGTGTCGATATTTCTTCTTTGCCAGCTGGAATGTATTTCCTTGAACTACAAGCTACTGGTGAGAAAGTCACTCGTCGCATCATAAAGCAATAAGCACGCAATTTTATTGCTGTTAATGTTTTGTCAAACATGGGCTATCTCGAGTTTCGGGATAGCCCATGTGCTTTGTATGTCGTAATTTTGTGGCATGTATAAAGATAAGTTGAAAGTAGGGTTGAGTCTCTCAGGAGGCGGTGCAAGAGGCTTTGCACATATTGGCGCATTGCAAGCTTTACTAGAAGCGGGTATCGAACCCGATTTAGTGAGTGGCGCTAGTGCTGGTTCCGTGGTTGGAGCACTTTATGCAGCGGGTTATTCACCAGAGGAAATGCTGCATTTTATTAAAAAAAGCAACTTTCTTCGATTGGTAAAAATAGGCTTACCCAATGGTGGCTTGACAAAGTTGACCTATCTACAGGAACGCCTGGCAGATATCATAGAAATCGATGATTTTAGCGCTCTGAAATATCCGCTTTGTGTGGCAATAACCAATCTTAATACTGGAGAGTTGGAGTTGCGAAAAGAAGGGCCACTATTTGATGTGGTAATGGCTTCGTGCAGTATCCCATTGGTATTTCAGCCGGTGGAGATGGAAGGACATTTATTTGTTGATGGAGGATTGCTCTGTAATTTGCCGGTAAGCCCGCTTAAAGAAGAAGCAGACTTTGTGATTGGAATAAATTTAGTCCCTCGCATAAATACAGATAAGAAGGCATTGAATGGTGTGGTAGGTATTGCTTATAGGTGTTTCGACTTGTCAGTACTTACCAATACACAACCACAGATTGCCTTATGTGATTTCCTTTTGGAGCCAGAGGAGATCACAAAGTTTAGCATTTTTCAATTCAATAAATACCAATCTATCTATCAGCTAGGATATGACACGACCAAAGCACAAATCCCTAATGTTATAAAAGCTTTAGAGGCCGCAAAAACAGTGGGAGCAACTTTGTAAAGCTTATTTTAGAATAGCTCGGTAATTGTTGTCATCGTCAAAGTATACTTCAATACTTTCTTTCAATGTTGTTGCTAAAGACATACCATGGTAATCTACCTGGATAGGGAAGGATTTATGAGTGCGATCAACCAATACGGCAGTCTCCAGCTGTTTGGGGAGAATATCCAATAAAGGCTTGCAGGCATAGAAGAGGGTCCGACCTGTATTAGCAACATCATCGACTACCAGAATCGGTTTGCCATCAAGATCTGAAAGGTCCAAGCCTATGGTGACTTTTTCGGAAACAGGATTGGCGGGGTTAACTTGAATATTCGTCAAGCGGATAGGTGCATCTGATAACTCGCGAAGATGATCTACCAACAGTGTGGCAAAGTGCATCCCGCGGTTATTAATTCCCGCCACAATGAGCTCATGCTCTTTGGTATTGCGCTCCATGATCTCAATGGCCAAGCGCCGAACCTTTTGCAAAATCTGGCGATGGTTGAGGATTTCTATGGTATTTGCATCAATGCTATTCATCTTGTAAAGTTAGGGATAATTTCTATACTAGAAGCCTGCTTGTTTAGACTTTGTTTAAATCAGCGAATTTTCGCTACTTGTTCTTTTTACATTGCAAATTCTTTTGTTTACTTTGCAAATCAAGCGTACTAAAATAGGCAGATGATACAGCAAATTTTATTCTTAATTATAGCGGGAGGAGCTTCCTTCTACGCTTTTCGCCAGTTTATGGCCATTCGGCAAACGATCCTGCTTGGACAGGACGAAGAAATCTCAGGAGATTCTGCTGAACGCTGGCGCAATGTCTTATTGATTGCCTTTGGACAAAAGAAAATGTTTAAACGGTGGATACCAGCTGTTTTCCACTTGTTTATTTATGTTGCTTTTATCTTCACACAGATTGAACTCATTGAAATTTTTATTGATGGCGCTTTTGGGGTACATCGTTTTTTCGCTGATAAGATAGGAGGGCTTTACAATCTTATTCTCAATACGATCGAAGTATTGTCGGTACTTGCATTTGTTGCTACATTCATCTTTTTAGCTCGGCGTAACCTTTTGAAGGTTCCTCGGCTGTATAGCCTTAATGGTTGGCCTAAATTGGATGGAAATCTCATCCTGATCTTTGAGGTTGTTCTTCTGGTAGCGATTTTTACCATGAACGGAACAGATGCAGTATTGCAAGGTATTGATCCTGATCATTATCCTGATACGGGAACCCTTGCTGTGAGTTCCTGGCTGGGGCCTGCTTTATTTGGCGGCCTCGGGGAAGGCACTCTGATTGTGCTGGAACGAATGGGTTGGTGGCTTCACTTGGTGATGGTACTTCTCTTTCTTAATTATCTCCCAAAATCGAAACACCTGCATATTATGTTGGCGTTTCCAAATACTTTCTTCTCAAGACTGAAATCCCGTGGCGAGATGGACAACATGCCCGAGATAATGAACGAAGTGAAGAGTATGATGGGCCTCACGGAAGATACCGGTGAAGCGAGTATGGAAGAAGAATTGCCCGAGTTTGGTGCCAATGACGTGACAGGACTGAGCTGGATTGATATTTTGGGAGCCTACACCTGTACGGAATGTGGCCGGTGTACTTCCGAGTGCCCAGCTAATCAGACGGGCAAAAAACTTTCTCCCCGTAAAGTCATGATGGATATTCGTGATCGGGCAGAAGAAGTTTATACCAAGATTGAGTCTGGCAAGGAAGAGTATGCCGCTAACCCGGAACAGCCAGTAAGTAAGGATAACTTCGATGATGGGAAATCACTGTTTGATTACATTACCAGAGAAGAGATACATGCCTGCACGACTTGTAATGCTTGTGTAGAGGCTTGCCCGGTATTGATCAACCCGCTGGAGCCTATCCTTAAAATGCGGCGTTATGAAATTTTGACGGAATCTGCGGGCCCCGGAGATTGGTTACCTATGTTTAATGCCATTGAAAATAGTGGTGCTGCCTGGAGTATGACCATCGATCGGGAAGAGTGGACGAAGGCGGAATAATATCAAAAAAAGAAAAACGCAAGACGTAAACCTACCTCGTTTAAGTCGAGGTAAAGGATAAATCAATAGTTTGATTAAGCGTCCTGCTAAAGAGGGAAATATGATGAATGTAAAAACCATGGCGCAGTATGCCGCCGAAGGGAAAGAACCGGAAATTTTGTTCTGGGTAGGTTGTGCAGGTAGTTTTGATGACCGTGCCCAAAAAGTGACCCGTGCTTTTACGGAAATTTTGAATGCTGCTGGTATCGAATTTGCTATCCTCGGCAATGAAGAACAGTGTACGGGTGATCCTGCTCGCCGTGCCGGTAATGAATTCCTTTTTCAGATGACGGCCCTGCAAAATATTGAGACCCTCAATATGTACAAGGTGCAAAAGATCGTAACGGCTTGCCCCCATTGTTTCAATACATTGAAGAATGAGTACCCCGCTTTGGGCGGAAATTATGATTTGGTTCATCATACCCAGTTGTTACAAGAGCTGATCGACGATGGCCGTATTAAGTTGACGGAAGGAGGAACCTTTAAAGGGAAGCGTATCACTTACCATGACAGTTGCTACCTCGGACGGATCAATGGCGTTTATGAAGCACCTCGCGCTACCCTTGAATCCCTTGATAGTCAATTGGTAGAAATGAAACGCAGTAAGCAGAATGGCTTATGCTGTGGTGCGGGTGGTGCCCAAATGTGGAAAGAAGACGAAGCTGGCGACAAGAGAATAAATATCGAACGTTCGGAAGAAGCAATGGCTACCGGAGCTTCTGTCATTGCGGTTAATTGCCCATTTTGTTTGACCATGATGAGTGATGGTGTCAAAGCCAAGGAAAAGCAGGACGAAGTAATGGTACTCGACTTGAGTGAATTGGTGGTGCAAAACTTAGTGCGTTAAGAAACGTTTAAGAGTTGCACACTTATTTTTTTGTGCAATATTTATGATTATGAAAAGCATTGATGCCTTAAACTCCCAGGCCCGTGTGTGGATATACCAGGCCAACGAACCTTTTGCGAACCAGGAAGTTGCGGAGGTAGAACATAACCTTCAGCAATTTGCCGAGCAGTGGGTGAGCCATAATAACCAACTCAAAGCAGGCGCTGCTATTTTGCATGATCGGTTTTTGGTACTTGCCGTTGATGAAACCCAGGCTGGTGCCAGCGGTTGCAGTATTGATAGTTCTGTGAATTTCCTTAAGAAACTGGGCGCTCATTACCAGCGCGATTTATTTGATCGACTGCGATTTTCCTACGTGGATAATGGCGCTGTACATACGGTCAGCAAAGATGATTTTGCCCAATTGTACCAAGATGGAACCATTAATGACGAAACCTTGGTATTTGACCCCTTGGTCAAAACAGTAGAAGAGCTTTCCTCAGGTTTTCAGAAGCCCCTTAAAGACAGTTGGCATTCTCGTTTTGTGTAAAGTCAGTCTTGATTTCCCTGTCGTTGATAGAAATTAGTAGCAACAATAAGTGAAGTATCCCTAATTTTGATTCGAAGCTAAATTAGCTCTACGGTTTCCAACCAGCAAACCCAAAAAACAATGATCGGAAAAGTAAAACAGTGGCTTGGTATTGAAGGCGTAAAATTGGTAGTAGATATTCCAGAAGGACAGGCACTGGCCAATGAGAGTCTCCATGGTACCCTGCATCTCCAGTCGATGAATCCACAAACCGTTACGGGAATTCGAGTAGTCCTGATTGAGCGATACAGTCGGGGCAGGGGAGAAGAGCGCCTAGTAGACGAATATGAATTAGGGCGGGCAGAGTTGAATGAAGTCTTTGATGTGGAACCAGACACCGTTGTAGAAAGGTCTTTTAAATTATCCTTCGAGCCATTGCGTTCAGAGGTTGACAATTGGGGAGACCGGAATATCTTGAATCGTCAATTTGCTAAAGCAGCCCGCTGGATGCGTAATGCAGAATCTCAGTACCGGGTAGAAGCCGAAGCCAAAGTAAAAGGCGTAGCGCTTAATCCTTTCGATAAAAAGGTCGTAGAATTGAGCTAATAGATATTTTTCTAAGTTAGTAGCTGATAAACAAAGTTCAACGTTCTAACTTTTACACTTTTATACCTGTAGCAACCTCATTTTACCTTCTCCCTCTCCGGAATCCACCCTTTTTGCCACCGCCAGCTCCGGGCATTCCTCCCATCATACCTGGATTTTTACTCATTTTGTGCATAAGCTTACGCATCTGGTCAAACTGCTTGATAAAGCGGTTGATCTCGTCCATGTTCTGGCCACAACCAGCAGCAATACGACGCTTGCGACTTAGGTCTAAGGTTTCAGGGTTTTCTCTTTCGTAGGGGGTCATGGAAAAAATGATAGCCTCTACTTTATTGAAGGCACTATCGTCAATATTCAGATCGCGGGTCATCTTGCCGATACCCGGAATCATACCGAGGAGGCTTTTGAGATCACCCATGCGGCGAAGCTGTGCGATTTGACTGAGGAAGTCATTAAAATCAAATTTGTTCTTTTTGATTTTCTTCTCTAGTCGCTTAGCTTCTTCTTCGTCGAATTGCGATTGTGCTTTTTCTACAAAGGAAACGATGTCACCCATGCCCAGGATACGCTGTGCCATCCGTTCGGGATGAAAAACATCAAGGGTGTCCATTGTTTCGCCGGTAGAGACAAATTTGATAGGCTTCCCTACGGTGTATTTTACCGAAAGAGCAGCACCACCACGGGTATCACCATCAAGTTTGGTCAAGACAACACCGTCATAATCGATACGATCATTAAAGGCTTTCGCTGTATTGACGGCATCTTGCCCGGTCATCGAGTCAACAACAAAGAGCGTTTCATTAGGAGAGATAGCACCTTTGACAGCAGCGATCTCGTTCATCATCTCTTCATCAACAGACAAGCGTCCGGCAGTATCCACAATGACGACGTCATGCTTTTGCTGCTGTGCATGAGCAATAGCGCTTAAAGCAATCTGTACTGGGTTTTTATTGTCGGGCTCCTTGTAAATCTCTGCACCTACTTGTTCAGAAATCACGGTGAGCTGATCAATAGCAGCTGGACGGTAAACGTCACAGGCTGTTACTAATACTTTCTTTTTATGCTTTTCTTTGAGGAAGAGAGCCAGCTTACCAGTAAAGGTTGTTTTACCCGACCCTTGTAGTCCTGCGATCAGAATGACCGCCGGTTTACCTTTGGTATTGAATTCAGCAGCTTCGCCGCCCATGAGTTCCGTTAGGCCATCCTGGACCAGTTTTACCATTAACTCACCAGGCTTTACATTCTTGAGAATGTTTTCTTGCCCAAGTGCTTTTTCCTTAATGTTATCGGTAAACGATTTGGCAATCTTATAGTTAACGTCAGCGGCAACCAGTGCTCGGCGAATTTCTTTCACCGATTGGGCAATATTGATTTCCGTTAGTTTGGCATCACCACTGAGGGTCTTGAAAACCGAATCCAGACGATCACTTAAGCTATTGAACATATCTTCCGTTCTTATTTAGGGGCGCAAATATACGTATTTCTTCCGGGATACGAAGGGAGAAATGTGGACTTCCTGAGGTAATTATTACGGACTAATTTGCAGTAGCGCTTCGTGAGTGGTAAATCTTGGTTTTTGGGAAAAAATCAAGACAATAAGCTTGTTTTGTGTCAAAAAAAAGACAAATATTTCGTTTTTGTTGATTTCTCCGATTAAATTTACCTGTGCAAGCAATAGCTTGGTATTATCCCATCGAATATTGAAAAACACTGGAATTCTTCGCCAAGAGTTCCAGCCTGTTTTTGCTTGGCCGTGACTTTTTCCCGACTTATAGTCCCAAGATTGAACAAAACGAATGATCAACTGACCTCGCAGGAGAACAAGATGAAGTTCCCTTTATTTTCTTCTAGCTGTTGGTTAGTTGGAATTATACTTTTTTAATTACTAACTACCACACTTATGTCCACACTTATGAAGTGGTTAATCATGTTGCTGGCTTGGTTAGCGTTTTCCGTCATTACTTTTCGCACTTGCGTTAAAGACAGTTGCTGTACAGCCTGTACTACGGAAATGACTACCGAGGAAGTAACTCCACCACCCGCAGAAACCTCCATTACGAGGTATCCTGTAGATTCTAGACTTGGTTTTGCAGAAGTTGAAACCACCGACCAATTTACTGCTTGGAAGGATGCTATCCTGGCAGGAATGGAAGATGAAAAAATGCTAGAAGTAGAAGGCATTTACTACGCTTCTGAAACAGCTCCTGATGGCTACGAAAACATGGGGCTTGCCCGTGCTGCCAAAACCATTGAGTTATTGTCAGAATTTATTCCTAAGGACCGTATGCGGCCCGTGGCTCGACTTATTGAAAATGATTCTTCTTTAGAAGACGGCGGTTACTTCTTAGCGGCAAATACTCGCTGGCAAGCTGACAGTAATGTCGAAGAGGAAGAGGTCATCAGTATTTCTGAAGATGAAAAGATCATTTTATTTCCCAATGCATCTGCAAAGCCAATCGAAGACGCTGGTGTACTTAAGTACCTGGATGATTTAGCTGCCCACCTCAATGCTCACCCTGATGACAAAGTGATGATCACAGGACACGCCTCTAGAACGGGACTCCCAGAACCCAACATGGGCTTCAGTCGTGATCGTGCGGAACGTGTACGTGATATGCTCACAGATCGTGGTGTCAATGCTGGACAAATAAGCATCGCCTTTAAAGGTGATACCCAATTGCGTGACAGTGGGACTACGGAAGCAGCTCATCGGAATAACCGTAGAGCGGAAATCAAACTTACCCGTTCAGGTAACTAATTTTACTATTTAAAAAAGAAATAATCATGTCTAATATATTATTACTTGATACAGGCTGCTGCTCCTGGCTTTGCTTATGGTGGGTCTTATGGACGCTCGGCGCATTTTTACTCGGTGCCCTTTTGCATCACTATCTTTTCTGCAAAGACAAGCAAGATAAGATCGATAGCCTTTCTGTTGAACGTGATGGCCTTCATGCTCAATTGACGAATGCAGAGAAGGATATGGCCAGCCTGAAATACCAGTTGGATGAGGCTAATAAGCACAACACGCATCTACGTGGTCAACTTACAAAGTGCGAATCTGATAAAGCGGCAATGGCTGCTCAGGCTGCGGTACACGGGGATGGCGATGGTACTGCATTAGGCTTTGCCGCAGGTGTTGCTGCTAGTCGTGATGCCGATGATGATGGCATTAATTATGCAGGTGTCCTGGGTACTGATAATCTCCAGATTGTCGAAGGCGTTGGCCCGAAGATTGAAGGCTTGATGAAAGAGGGCGGTATTGCTGATTGGGGGGCTTTGGCAGGGACTTCTGTTGAACGTTTGCAAGAGATTCTTGAGGGGGCTGGTTCGCGTTACCGTCTAGCTAACCCTAAGACTTGGCCACAACAAGCTAAATTAGCTCACGAAGGAAAGTGGGACGAACTGATTGAATACCAGAAGTTTCTCGATGCCGGTGTAGAAAACAAAGGCGACTTTGCATCACCATCGAAAGTAGAGAAGCTGATTGTTAAGAAATTGGGATACTCTACTAATCCGGAGGATTTGAAGATCGTCGAAGGCATAGGCCCTAAAATCGAAGGTCTACTAAAGGAGGCAGGCATTAAAAACTGGTCTGATATGGCCGCTGCAAGTGTTGAGACACTCCAAGGTGTATTAGATGCTGCTGGTGACCGTTACCGTTTAGCTGATCCTTCTACTTGGGCCAAGCAAGCAAGCCTTGCCGCTGCTGGTAAATGGGATGAACTTAAAACTTATCAGGACTTCCTTTCCGGAGGAAAGAATCCTACTAAGTAAATGACCTATTAGAGCTTATTGAACTCTAAGGAACAGCACGAAAATGAAAAGCGATTTGGCTGCGCCGCTACTACGTGGTCGCTTTACGGCTACTTCGTGGTTTGTTTTTCACAATAGTTGAATAAGCGCTTCATTTAAAGTGTTTTAACTATTTGAAAAACTTAGAAACCTCGAAGAAGCAGCGAAGCTAAATCGCAGTTTATTTTCTGCGCAATACTAAATGGATTCCCCTGGTGCTCTTTTATAGAGGATCAGGGGATTTTTATTTAAAACAAAGCTATACAAAAGCTGTTGGAGAGGTTATTACCTCGGGATAATTCATATTTACATCAATCACGACTATGAAAGCTTTTTTAACAACCATTTTTGTTTTTTTTAGCCTAATCAGCCTTTCTTTTGCGCAATCGGATAACCCACCAGCCGAAGGCTTCAACAATGATGCTTCTGACCAGCGAGCCATTGAATTGGCTGATGAAGTCATGGAAAGTATGGGTGGGCGGCTCGCTTGGGATAATACACGCTTTATTCGATGGACCTTTTTTGGACGGCGTACCCTGCTTTGGGATAAATGGACGGGAAATGTACGTATCGACTTTGCTGACACAGATGAGGTTTACTTGGTTGACATAAATACCGGCGAGGGGAAGATATGGCAGAACGGAACTTACTTGACAGAAGCGGATAGTATTACTAAATATACGGCCAGAGCTAAAAGCATCTGGATCAATGACTCTTATTGGTTAGTAATGCCTTACAAGCTAAAAGATTCGGGTGTGACCCTGAAGTACCTGGGGGAGGAAACCCGTGGTGATACGATTGAGCATACCTTACAGCTTACGTTTGAAGGGGTAGGGGATACTCCAGAGAATAAATATTGGGTCAAAATAGATAATGACAACAAATTGATAACAGAATGGTTGTTTTATACCCAGTTTAATGATGATGAGCCGCGTTTTGCCACTCCTTGGGCAGATTATAGTACCTACGGAAATATTCTCCTTTCCGGCAATCGTGGTCGCGGACAATTAACGGATATTGGCGTATTTGAGAGTGTACCGGATCAGGTATTCGAATCTGCAAAGAAGTACGAAATAGGGGATTGGTAAGTAGAAAACGTGAACTGGACTTTAACCATTTGGCTAAAGTCCAGTTCATTTCCGGTTCAAGAGGAACTATTTTTTCTTTGATTTAGGCTTGGTTGCTGGTTCCGGAGCCACAGCTGGCGGTTGATTTTTAATTGTCCAGACGATGAACGCGATTAAGGCCAAAATCAAAGCAAGAGAAGAAATCGTCGAGATGGTTTTACCCAAGAAGTATTTTCGAGGAGCAAATTCGAAGACGATTTCGTGAACACCTTCGGGGATTTTTAGACCACGTAAAGCATAATCAACCCTGATATGTTCTACTGGATTTCCGTCAATATAAGCCTGCCAGCCTTTATCGGGGCCGTACCAAATTTCTGAAAAGACAGCCAATTCCTCTTGCGCAGCATTACTTTCATAGGTAAGCCGATCCGGGCGGTATTCCGTCAAGCGTACGGCACCTTGCCCTGTTGGCTTGAGCGTGTTTACATAGCTGTCGAATTCTTGATGTACGACAGCTGCCCGCTCTAGCGGAAGGTATTCCAGCCCATCTATTTCTACATTGGCATTAGGAACAACAACAATGGAGTCTACCAGCCAGGCGTTCCCCAGCGCACCAGGATTTTGCTGAACAGTAGGTTGTCCTTCGGGGCCAGGAATGATGAAGTATTTTGTATTTAACATATCGAGTACCCCTTGGTTTCCTCGTGTGATATGGCGATCAATCAAATCCTGGAAACGCTGAAGTTTAGCAGCGTGGTAGCCACCTATCATCTTGTGGTGGTAAGACGATTGGGCTGAGTTGAAGGTATTAACCGTAGCGTCAAATACTCGGTAATGAGGGTCCTTATCTTGTAGTATTTGCTGGTCTACTGCCCGTGGCGCAAAGTACTGACTAATCGAAGTCGGTCTTTTGAAATCATCCTGATTAAGATAACGCATTCCTACACCGAAGAGATCAAAAACAGTCAACACGCCCAGACCAATGAGCACAGGCGTTAATTTTAGTTTATCCTGGATGTAGAAATAAACCATTCCAGCGGCTAAAGCTACGAGTATCAAACTCCGAAGGGCATCAGAACGCATGAGGTCGGCCCTTGTGTCCGCTAAGCCTGTTACCAGCGCTTGAATCACCTGAGGATCTGCCTGGCCAAATTGTTGTGCATCGCGAGGGTTGACAAAATCAAACATGCCAGGCGCTACAACTGCAAAAAACAGCGCAATTGCAGCACTAATACCACCGCCAATGGCTAAGGCACGAATAGCTTTTGCTTTATCAGCTTTGCCGCTAAAAATTTCATTGAGGCCTAAAATCGCCAGAATAGGAATCAGAAGTGAGGTTACACTGAGGACTGAATTTGGCGTTCGGAATTTATTGTAAAGCGGGAAAGTATCGAAAATGAAATGATTAAAACCTTCAAGATTATTCCCCAAGGAAAGTAAAATTGTAAAAAGCGTACCCAGTGCTAGCCACCATTTTATGGGCCCTTCCACCAGGAATAGGCCTACCAGGAAGAACAGCACCATAATGGCTCCAAAGTAAATAGGTCCACTGGTAAAGGGTAAGCCCCCCCAGTATAGCGGAGCGTCGAAATTTTTCCCTTGACCTGCCCCTAGTCGCCGTAGTGCCTGGCCGTAAGGAGAATCACTAGTGGTAGGCTGTGCCGATCCACCGCCAACAACGCCGGGAATGAAGCCAGAAAAAACATCTAATGTATTGTTGCTCCACTGCATAGCATAGTCCCAATCAAGACCATTGACTTCGCTACTAGAGGTTGGTGTTGTACTTGCTTCTTGCTCTAGAATGGGCTCACCTCGCATGGTATCTTGGGCATATTCATAAGTGACCCAAAGGTTAGATGCCGCTGAGCCAAGGGCTAGCAAACCACCAATAATAAGTGCAATAGCAGCTTTCCCAAAATGAGGAAGCGTTTTGTTTTTTATGTTACTAATCAACTCCGCTGCTCCCCAGATTAAGACGGTGAGAAAGAAATAGTAGGTCATTTGGACGTGGTTGGCGGCCAAATCCATACCTAAACCAATGCCAAATAGGATGCCACCAAGGAGGTACCGCTTACGAAACGCCAATAGCATACCACTAGCTACCAGTGGCAAGTAAGAGATGGTACGCAGCTTCGTTTCGTGCCCTGCTTCGAAAAGCACCAGGTTATTGGTTGCAAAACCGAAGGCAATAGCCCCGATAATACTTAGCCAGGAGTTTACGCCAAGTAAAACCATCAATATATAAAAGCAAACCATTGCTGCGATAAACTGACCAGCAGGTGGCTTAATATACATGCGTACTACCCGTTCTAAATTTTTTACATAGTTGCCACTGCTTACCGTATTGATTTGATAAGCAGGCATTCCCCCAAACATAGCGTTGGTCCAGAGGGCTTCTTCGCCGGTGGCGTCTTTGTAGGCACGTAGCTCCTGAGACATACCTCGGTAGCCCATAACGTCACCCTGTTCGATGACTTTTCCGGAGAATTGTGGGGTGAAGTAAAAAATGGAAACCACAATGAAAATACCCAGGGCAGCCAAGTGCGGCACAAAAGAGGATAGATTAAAACGCATGTTATAGTTTTTCAATAGGTATAATACAGAAAATATAGGACCGCAAGATAAAGAATATTAAGCGTACGTCGCTATAAGACATCAACGTCTACATCGTAAGGGAAACTCATTAGATAATCCATTGCTTTTTGGATCGGGAAATCTTCGAAGACAATCCGATAAAGCATTTCTGTTATGGGGACCCTCAGTTTGTAATGCTTGGCCAGGTGGCGAGTGATGCGTAAAGTCCTTACACCTTCGGCTAATTCCGGCATTGTATTGGAAACCTGTTCTAGGGATTCACCGCTGCCAATGCGAAAACCGAAAGTGTAATTCCGGCTCTTCTTACTCGTAGCGGTAGCGATCAAATCACCGATGCCAGCAGTACCGAAAAAAGCTTCAGCTTCGGAGCCCATTGCTTTGCCAAAATAGACCATCTCCATCAGGCCTCTGGTCAAAAGCATAGCTTGGATGTTTTTTCCCAAGCCGTATCCTTTTAGTATTCCTGATCCCAGTGCAATTGTGTTTTTCAAAGCGCCAGCCAGTTCGGCACCTAAAAGGTCATAAGAACCAAAAACATGAAAAACAGGACTGCTTAATACTGATTTTCCTGCGGAAATGACTTCGTCGAACTTACTGGCAATGAGGGTGGCGGTTGGTTGCCCTTCCAATATTTCTTTAGCGAGGTTGGGCCCCGACAAGCAGCCTAATCTGACAACAACACTTTCTTCTCTGATTACTTCAGAAATCGTACTTACGTAGCTACGGGTTATTCCTTTTTCTTCGATCTCTGATTCTGCCATGCCGTGCACATCAAAGCCTTTGGTGGCGTGTATCAGGATATGGTAAGGCCTTAGATAAGGGGCCATGTCTTGCATCATCGACCGAAAACCACTAGAGGGTACGACTGGAAATAACAGATGACAGCGGGCCGCTATTTCTGCTGGGTCAGTTGTGGCGGTAACTCTTTCAGGTAATACAATGCCATGTCGTTCTTCTCGCCCATTGATTTGATTAACGACTTCTTCTTTTCGTGCATACAGGATCACATCCGTATTGTAGGCAAGGAGGTTAGCAATTGCTGTTCCAAAACTCCCTCCGCCAATAACCCCAACGGGCTTCCCCATAACTGCTGACATAATGTTCTGACTTGATGTTACAGGCAAATATAGACTAAAGGCAAGGATGATCAACCACCATACCATTAAAATAAATGCTTCTTTGCAGTTAATATCAACAACACTTTTTAAGTAAGCCCGTGTACGATCTTGGCTTGATCTAGAAGAAGACGAGTGGTTTTCATCCATTCTCAAGATAGAAAATTGTCATTAATGCACCATCCTCTTTTCAAATACCAGTGGATATGCTACATTTGAGGAAAAGAAATTCACCTATGACGAAGTACATCTTTTTCTTCGCATTATTTTTTTGTAGCATTTCGGTAATGGCTCAATTGCCTCAATCTAATGTTTACCTCTTCAATATGAAGCAGGTTTCTGACAGTATTTTTGAGTTTAATCAACCACAGTACCTGACGGCCTTCAATGCTGATGGCTACAATAACCAACCGTCTTTCTTCACGAATGACGAGCTGTATATTTCTGCACAGTTGCCTTCAATGCAGCAACCTGAGCTGTATTTGTTGAACTTGAAAGACCGGACAAAGTTGCGCGTTACGGAAACAGCAGAAGGAGAGTTTTCTCCTACGCGGATGCCTGATTTTTATAATTTCTCGGCTATTCGTCAGGAATACATAGGGCGCGATACGGTTATCCGCTTGTGGCAATTCCCGATGGATCGATTGACTAATGGCAAGCCGGTATTCAAATACCTCCAAGGAATTGGATATTACTGCTGGATCAATAGTAAAGAAGTAGCCGTATTCGTTGTGGATAATCCCAGTTATCTGGCATTGGCCAATGTTGATACCGATGACCTTATTCCATTGGCAACAGATGTTGGGCGTTGTATCAAAAAGCTTCCTAATGGAAACTTATCTTTTGTGCAACGCAATGAAGCTGGCGCCTGGCAAATCATGGAGTTGTCCTTGTATCGACGTGGGAATATCACGCCACAGCCTATTATTGCTAGTCTAGGCGGTGTAGAAGATTTCGCGGTGTTGCCTGATGGTTCCTACATCATGGGAAGAGGCAGTAAAATTTATAAATTCAACCGTTTTCGTGATGAAGACTGGATTGAAATTGCAGATCTACGGTACTACAACATCACCAACATCTCTCGGCTAGCAGTCAGCCCGGATATGAAGATTGCGATTGTAGCAGACTAGAAAATGCGGGTGTCTAAACTAGCTCTTGATCTCCATTTGTAGGTTTATCAGGAGCTAGTTTTTTTATTTTCTTCCTGTGTTCGTATAGATAATGGTCTAGGAAACCTTGTACAACCCGCAGCCCCATTTGGAGCTGGGTGTTGTTGTTAATGATAAGGTCTGCTTCGTCCATATAGGGTTTGATGTATTTTTCGAAGGCAGGGAGCACGTGGTTTTCGTAGCGATAGAGTACATCCTCAAGTGGGTAGTTACGTTCTACCCGGTCTCTTTTTATTCGGCGGATAACCTTCAGGTTTTCCTTGGCGTGGAGGTAAACCTTCAGATCAAGGTGTCGTCTCATTTTACGGAAATGGAAAACAAAAAGCCCTTCCACTATAATGATGGGGGTAGGGTGGAAGGTTAGCATCTGAGGAGTAGCCTTTTCATTGTTGAAGGTATACTCTTGGCGTTCTACGATTTCTCCTTTAATAAGGCGTCCTACATCTTTGATGAAGGCTTTTTTGTCAATTGATCGAGGAAGATCGAAATTGGTAATGCCCATTTTATCGCTCTTTTGCTCTTCTCTGGGACGATAATAATCGTCTTGAGAAATTACGCAAAGGTGTTCTTCGGGGAAATGTTCCCGAAGTGAGCGAATAAAAGTGGTTTTGCCGGATCCACTGCCGCCGGTAATCCCAATAATGAATGGTTTCATCCTGAAGAGGTAGGTTCGGCCAAAAGTAAGGCTTTCCGCCAAGAGGATAAAACGAATGAGGGAAAAGAAAAATCATTCGGGATGTTACAAATAGTTTACTTACTTTTGGCTGGAACTAATTGACCGTATGGATTTTTTGAACGACCTTTTCCGCGCGAGCCTTGGAGTAACTGTTTTACTCGGTATTTGCTATTTGTTAAGTAGTGATCGTAAAGCTATCAACTGGCGCTTGGTAACCATAGGAATGGGCCTGCAATTAATGCTGGCCTTTTTTATTTTAATTGTGCCAGGTGTAAGCAGCATCTTTGACTGGATTTCAAAGGGCTTTACCAGTGTAATTGCCTTTACGGCAGCTGGTTCGCAATTCATGTTTGGTAACATTGTTACAGATATGAGTTCCTTCGGCTACATTTTTGCTTTTCAGGTATTACCGACGATCGTGTTTTTTAGTGCACTAACGGCGGTACTCTATTACCTGGGGATCTTGCAAAAAATCGTTTATGGTCTGGCTTGGTTGTTAACCCGTACAATGGGATTGTCTGGTCCGGAGAGTCTTGCAGCAGCAGCAAACGTATTTATTGGTCAAACGGAGGCGCCTTTAGTCGTAAAGCCCTATTTGGAAAAAATGACCAAGTCGGAAATCCTCTGTCTTATGACAGGTGGTATGGCGACAATAGCCGGTAGTGTTTTCGTCGCGTACGTGGGCTATCTTGGTGGAACAGACGAAGCAACAAAACTCTTTTTTGCCAAGCATTTACTCACGGCGTCAATTATTTCTGCACCAGCGGCAATTGTTGCAGCTAAGATGCTTTTTCCAGAAACGGAACGAGACGAGGATCTCGAAAAGCAGCTGGAAATGGCGGATGGGGAAGCCTCTAACTTATTAGATGCTATTTCTCGAGGTACTACAGATGGATTGCGCCTTGCGGTGAATGTAGGCGCTATGTTGTTGGTCTTTACAGCGATGATTTTCATGATGAATGAAATTTTTCTCAGCGTAACAGATTTGCTTAATGGAGCGGTGGCTTGGTTCAATCCGAGCGTTAGCGACTGGAATGAGCAAATATCACTTTCTACAGGAGGGCGCTTTGAAGGCTTTAGCTTTACCTATTTACTAGCCATGATTTTTGCTCCTTTCGCCTGGATTTTGGGCGTCCCTTTTGAAGATATTACAGTCGTTGGGCAATTGCTAGGCCTGAAAACGGTGATTAATGAATTTGTAGCTTATGAGCAGTTTCAGGGAATTTTAGTAGAAGGATTGCTCAAAAACGAGAAATCTGTCATTATCGCAACTTATGCGTTGTGTGGATTTTCTAATTTTGCCTCCATTGGTATTCAGATTGGCGGGATTGGTTCTTTAGCTCCCGGACAACGAAATACCTTGACCTCATTTGGTATTAAAGCTTTAATAGGAGGTACCATTGCCTGTTTCCTTACGGGTGCTATTGCTGGGTTGTTTATTTAAGCCCCGCAAACTCTTGCTAAAAGGTTGGATTTATATTGCAAGAAGTAGGAAGAGACGGCTTTCTAAGAAGGTATTATTAGTGTTGATAACAAGGACGGAAAGTAGTTATAATAGAGACTCGTATGGGTCTAATTTTTATATAAATAAAAAATATATAGAAAAATGTATATTTTTTTAGTCTTAATAGAGACCATAGCGCTAAAAAATGCCGTTTTTTGCACTATAGAACAGAACAACTAGATTAGATTTTTACCCAATTAGGCTTATTGCCTCACTCTGAACAAGCATTTTACCCCGTTTGAAAATTTTTTACTAGATAGAGTTGTGAGAGTCCCCCTTGACCCACCTCAATCTACAATCCCTCTATGCCTTGTTTTTAGGTATTGAGGGGTATCAACCCAAGTGAGTAAGCACACTGTAGACTGTGCTGGCTGCCAATGAAATTGGCGCTAAACTTCTATTCTCTGACCGAGAGGTCTAGAGATAGGGTTTTGCTATGTCAGCACTTATTCTTTCATCAACTTAAATGTGTGCTCACATGACTTATTACTTCAGAGAAATTCAGGATCAACAAGAAATGTTGAATTGGCTTCGCCTTCGGTATACGATTTACAACAGCACTCGTTGTGCAGGCTTTTTAAGGGCCAACGAGGAAGAAATCGATGTCGATGATTATGACCTACGTGCTCGTCACTATGGTTTGTTTGTCGAAGAAGCAGATGAACAAAAGCTTATCGGTGGTCTACGGATTATCCAAAACAAACCGGTATTATCGTCGATTAGAATGCTCAAGGAAATGGGTATTCTAGATAAACAGGAAATGCTTAAAGAAAAGGCGGTATTGCCTATCATGAGCTATTTTGAAGATGATGATAATGCAAATTTTGACAACCTGGTGGAGCATTCCCCAGTGGCTACAGAAGGAAGCAGATTAGTGCTTAATAAAGAATACCAATCCCTGCGCCTTGCCAAATTTATTATTAGCAATGCAATCATCATGCATTTATTACTAGAGGAAGACTGGACTGCTTTTGTGTCATGTAACCCTTTGCACGCTCGTTTGTATCATAGTTTTGGCTTTAAAAATGTATGTTCGCAAACTACCTGGGCTAAAGATGCTCCAGTGAGTGCGTTGTATTTACAGGATGGCTTGCTTGAGGCTGATAAGCGAGTAGAGCTTGAAGACATGGCCGCAGCCTATAAATCAGATGGTTTTACCGTTTACGAGCATAATCGAGTTCGCAAAGTACCTGTACGCCGTACAGCATAATTTTAGTCCGCTAACTTGTTTTAATCAGTATTTTATCACGCTTTCTTGAAAAAATAATCATGCCCTTATGAGCAAGAAAATAAAGCCTATTTTACTTTTCATCATTGTAGGAATTGTACTTCCGTTAGTTGGTTGTCTAGAAGCTTTGCTAGATATTCGCATTGTTTTGCTTACAACGGCTTCTGCATTGGTGTTTCTAACGCAGCCAGCACCACGCCCCACAGAAGCAAAGGAACAAGCGGGGACAGACCGAAACTCATTTTGGTGGATAACCGTGATGTCCTTGCTATCGCTTCATGTACCATTGATAGAGTGGGCTTATTTTCATGATATGAAAACGGTATACACTTGGAGTTTCCCTTTAGGTATAGGCATATTGTTGTTGAGTATTGTTTTTAGGGTATGGGCGATTCGTACCCTTGGGCGTTTTTTTACAGCTACCGTACAAATTGTTGATGGCCATCAAGTCGTACAGACGGGGCCTTATGCACTGGTTCGACACCCCAGTTATACCGGGGCCTACTTATCATATCTCGGAACTGGCATTATGTTAGAGGCCTGGATCGGGTTATTGTTTGCGATGGTGGCGATGGGAATCGCCTATTATCAACGTATTACAGCAGAAGAGGAGGCGCTACGTAGTCATTTTGGAGAAGCCTATGCGGACTATTCCAAAATGACTAAGCGTTTGATTCCATTTGTCTTTTGAATTTCAGCTACTTGTACTAGCGCGTGTAAGCATGCTCTAAATCAAAACCCTCGATTTCTTCCAGGCCATCAACTTCTTCGAGATAAACCTCTGCAACTTGGGCCTTTAGCTGCTTGAGGGCTTCTTCTGCGAGAGATTGCCGGACGGAAACATCCAGTTCGGCGGTGATCGTGAAGCGTTGTTCAATAACCTGGAATGGAGGCTTAGAAACAGCGTTCATGACCTTGCTCATGTGGGCGTAATCAAAACGGAGGGTGTAGACATCTTCTACTAGTTTTTCAACCTTTACACCTGCCGCCAAGGCCTCTGCTGCACTTTTTTTATAGGCATTAATCAAGCCTGATGCTCCGAGTAGCGTTCCGCCAAAATAGCGCACAACAACTACGAGAGTGTTGGTTAATTCTGCGCTGTCGATTTGTCCGAGAATGGGTCTTCCAGCGGTTCCACTGGGCTCTCCATCGTCATTGGCGCGATAGTTGTATTGATCTAGCCCCAAGCGGTAACCATAGCAATGGTGCCGGGCTTTGGGGTGTTCTTTGCGTACTTCTAAAAGAGCATCCTGAATTTGATCTGTATTCTCCACAGGGAAAGCATAGGCCAGGAATTTGCTTCCTCGGTCTTTAAATTCTCCATAGGAAGGCCCCTCAATGGTTTGATATATATCTGTATATTCCACAGCCATAAAGGTCGTAATTATTTTTGTTAACTATATTTTGCAATTCATTTGCAAGCAATAATGGAGGAGTTGTTACATTTGCAGAACAATAAAAAAAGCCGCTAAGTGGAAAGTACACTTCAGCAATTCGATCAAATAATGGCCAGCTGCCGGGAAGTTTTCTTGAATAAGCATCAGGACTATGGTTCTTCCTGGCGGATATTTCGGCCCAGTTCCTTGACGGATCAGCTCTTTATCAAGGCCAAGCGCCTACGTAGTATTGAAGAAAAAGGCCTGCAACTTGTAGATGATCCTCTAGACGGAGAGTACAAAGGCCTTATCAATTACAGTATCCTGGCCATCATCCAGTCTCGGTTACCAGCCGATAGTGGGCTTGACCTTAGTGCTGAAGAAGTAGCTGCACTATACGATACCGAAATTAGGGGTACCCGTGCACTTCTCGAAAAAAAAAATCACGATTATGGTGAGGTATGGCGGGAGCTTCGGCTAACCTCTATTACCGATTTGATTCTAGCTAAATTGCTTAGAATCAGACAAATTGAAGAAAATCAGGGCCGTACCCTCGTTTCTGAAGGGCAAGAAGGTAATTTCCGTGATATTATCAATTATGCCGTTTTCGCCTTAATATTGTTAGAGGATGGATCGATTGATCCACAATAATCCAGCTTATTATGAATCTACCTACACTCATTATTGGACTTGCCATTTTTGCTCTCGCTCTGACGGGCATGCAAAAAGCTATGGATCGCAAATTGATCAAGAATTTTTTGATAAGCCTTCTTCAAAATTTTGTTGGAGGTCTTTTTATATTCTCCGGTTTGGTGAAAGCAGTTGACCCATTGGGTACCGCTTACAAAATGGAGCAGTATTTCGCAGAGTTTGAAACAACTTTTGCAGGTACGAAAGCAGCCTTTCTAGCACCTATGTTTCCGGCACTAGCTGAGTATGCTGTGGCTTTTGCGGTATTTATGATTGTCTTTGAAATTTTCCTGGGCTTCAACCTACTTATTGGCGTGATGCGCAAGTTTACGGCCTGGTCTTTTTTCCTCTTGGTTCTGGTATTTACTTTCCTGACAGGCTTTACTTACTTAACAGGGTACGTGCCTGAAGGCGTAAATTTCTTCCAGTTTGGGCAGTGGGGCAGCTACGAACCAACAAGTATGAAGGTGACAGATTGTGGTTGTTTTGGCGATTTCCTCAAGCTAGAACCCCGTGTATCCTTCTTCAAGGATATCTTTTTACTGATACCGGGGCTGATCTTCCTTTTTGCAACAAAATCTTTTCACGAACTAACCAAAGGGTCTCAGCGTGCATTGGCCGTTGGCCTTGCGGTAGGAATCTCTATTTTGGCCATTTATATTAATGGATACACCATTGGCTGGCGCTTACCTGTGTTTTTTGTGGCAATTGTAGGTATTGAGTACCTCAGTAAAAATATGGTCATTATTGGTAGTGTCCTGGCACTTATGCTTTATTCTTTTACTAATTACGTAACGGATATTCCTCAAGTGGACTTCCGGCCGTTTCGGGAAGGAGCTAATATTGCAGAACGCAAAGCACTGGAAGAAGAGTCAGAGGCCAATGTTAAAGTACTGGCCTACAAAATGACTAATAAGGCCAACGGCGAAGTGGTAGAGTTGCCCTTTGACGTTTACTTACAAGAATACGCCAAGTATCCGGCAGAAGAATGGGAGCTTGACCAGGTGAAGTCAGAACCAGAAGTTGTTCGGACAAAAATTAGTGATTTTGAAGTCAGCGACCTGGGGGGGAATGATATCACTTCCGGTATTTTACAGGAAAGTGAACCTCACATAATGATTGTCGCCTACCGTTTGTATGGCACCGAACATCAAGAAACAACGATAGTTCCTGATTCTGTTTTTGTGACTGACACCGTAATTACTTTACAGGACACCGTTTTAGAACGCCGGTTGACGAAAGTGAATCAGAAAGAAGTAGTGACCACCATCTACGATTGGGATCCTTCTTATGTAGCTCGTTGGCGCAGTAAATTTTTGCCGGTTATGGAAGCTGCTGCTGCGGCTGGATTAAAAGTTTACGCCATTACGGCTTATTCAGACCCTGAACGGATTGCCAGTTTCCAAAAAGCTTTGGGTACTGAGATTCCATTTTTTATGGGCGATGATATTTTATTGAAGACCATTGTTCGTTCCAACCCAGGGCCAGTACTTATGAAGGAAGGGACTGTTTTGAAGAAATGGCACTTTAAAAATATCCCTAATTTTGATAATATTCAGGCAGATTTTCTCAGCGAGTCCTAATTCTTTGTGATTATAAGCGGATAATGCTTTCCTTTGCAGGAATTTTATAGCGGGATTGTTTCCCGTTCATCAAATGTTACTTGAAATCATGTTAAGCCGTAGAAACGTCCGGATCAAGGTTATGCAGGTGCTGTACGCGAAAAACCGCGAGCAGGAACCAACAACCGGTGTCAAAGGTGCAGTTAAGTATTATCGCCGGATGGTAGATGATTCCTTCAAGCTGTATTTACTTAATTTACTGGCTTTTATGCGAGTAGCGGAATATGCCCGACAGGATAAAATTCGCAAGGACGGTAAGCTGCGTCCTACGGAAGCTGATCAGGAATTTTCGGCCAAGCTGGCTAATAATGAGGCGCTTCAATCGCTTGCCAAAAATTTTACACTCACCAATGCTCATGGCCGTTTTAGCCTGGGCCAGCATTTGGATGCTGACCTGATCCGTAAACTCTACGTAGGGTTTTCAAAAACAGATGAGTACAAGGCGTACATTGATCAAGCTGAAAGCAACGAGGAAGATCACCGCAATATATTGCTGGAACTTTATCGCTTTCTGATCAACAACGAGACTTTTATCTCCATGATGGAAGATCAATTTCCATTGTGGATGGACGACAAGAGCTTGGTTGTTGGTGCGATGAAAAAAACGATTAAAAATCTACCGGCAGAGGAAGATTTTCTGGAGGCTTATGAGCCACAAGACGAAACCATAAGTGAGTTTGGGCAGGAGCTACTTGAAAAAGTAGTAGATGCTGATAAAGAATTACTCGGTATAATTGAGCCTAATCTCAAAAATTGGGATGCGGAAAGAGTCGCAATTCTCGATATGATTATTCTTAAAATGGCGATCGCAGAATTTTTATACTTCTCTTCTATTCCTGCCAAAGTTACCCTCAATGAATTTGTAGAGGTTGCTAAGCTGTATAGTACAGATAAGAGCAAGGATTTTATTAATGGTGTACTAGATCGCTTGCTAAAGCAACTGACGGAACAAGGTTTGGTACAAAAGAAAGGAAGGGGCTTAAAAGAAGAATAAAACTAAAGCTATTTATAAATATTGAATACAAGGGTTCCCCTCCGTCTACACAAAGTATTGCGCAGAAAAAAACGCGATTTTATCCAAGTTTTTCAAATAGTTAAAACGCTTAAAATGAAGCGCCTATTCAACTATTGTGAAAAACCAAATCGCGTTTTTTTCGTGCTGTTCTAAAGTAAACGGAGAGGAATTTTTACTTTGTTTAGGTGATAAATTACATGCCTAGCTTGTTTTCCTGGATAATTCGCTGGGCAATTTCCAGTATGGCCGTGTCTTCTAAAGAAACGACGCCACCTTCTGGTCCGGGCTGAACATGTTTACCGGTAAGGGAACCTTCCTCAAATTTATTTGCACCAAAATAATTCCTTACTGTTTGCTCGTTGATACCCAATTCATTAGCAATGCGACCTACACTGCCACTTGGCATCTGGTGCTTGATGTTGCGAAGTTCTGAGAATGTAATATTCATCGGCGATAAGCTTTTAAGTGATCGGAAAAATCTTTATTACGTTGTAATTGTTTTAAAAATAACGATTTATCAGTATAAAAGAAAATCAATTTGCGTTAAAAGAAGTATTTTATTTGCCAAAGGCGCGTGTTATCGGTTTTTTTGAAAGTTGACAATGCTCCACCCTTCGTTATCATTCCAAATAACAATGAAGTAGCTCCCTGAGGGAAGAGTGCTTACATCTATTTGTGCATTGCTAAACGAAGATTCTTTGATTTTTTGCCCACCGGTGTTATAAATAGCCATTTGCCAAGAAGAAGTGGTTGCTGGAAGACCATCAATAAATAGATAATCTGTTCCTGGATTAGGCCAATAGCTAATATCATTTAGTTCCAAAGAGCCTTGAAGAATGCTCACGATTTGAAACAACCACTGATAGGTTCCTGGAAATTCTCGCCGCCAGTACCATTCACTATGTTCGCCATCAGCATGGGTTGTGATGAGTAGTTCATCGGAACTGAAGCCTGCACTAAGCAGAGTATTGTACATAGCTTGTAATTCAGCGACCATCGTACTAGACTCTTGTTCTCCTGCGACCAACGCTATTTTTAGTTGGGCTTGCTTGCCTGTACTGCTTACGAAATCATAAATATCATCAGTAAACCAAAGGCTTGGGGAGAGTATGCCTGCTTTGCCAAAAATATCCTGATGACGGATACAGGCGTATAACGAAATCAAACCGCCAAGGCTGGAACCCATAATGCCCGTGTTTGGCTGGTCGCTTTTGGTGCGGTAGTTGTTGTCTACATAAGGCTTCAGCGTTTCAACGATAAAATCTACATAAGCAGCTCCATCGCCGCCGCCGTAAGATGGGTTAGCCCATGGGGTTAATTCGTTAATTCGTTCTCCTCCACCGTTTTCTATACCGATGACAATAATACCGGGGTCGCCTTGATTGAAGAGATCGTTGAGGCTTTCGTCAACTTCCCATTCTCCGCCAAAGCTGGTCGCTTGGTCAAAAAGATTCTGGGCGTCATGCATATACAAGACGGGATATTCACGACTAGAGGTATAATAGTCAGGAGGCAGATACACCCAAATCCGGCGGTTGCGGTTGAGTTGTGGCATGTAAAAACTATTAGAAAGGATTTCTACATTAGGAGCAGCGGTACTGCCACCGCTGCTGAGCCCCTCCCAGCCGTCAATGATGAGCGACGCGGTTTGCTGCCCGCCACTATAGGTAATTTGTCGGTTAGGGCGAAAAGTTCCATTTGTGGTACCTTCAACAGTAGGCCAACTGCCACGGGTAAACTTAAACTCGTAGGTGCCAGCTGCTATGTCGAGTTCAATTTGGTAAATGCCGGGGGAAGTTTCTGCGAGAATATAGTCGGTATTGTCAGGGGACCAATCATTGAAACTTCCTGCGATATAAATATCACTTCCCGGAGGTGTTGTCGAAGGAAGATTGCTGACTTCGATAAGCAATTGCCCCCAAAGGCTGATCGGAAGAAGGAAAAGAAGGTTAAGGAATAGGCGGAAATGACGCATCATCATAGGAAATGTTATATTGTGTCTAGTGTTTATTTTGGCTGCAAAGGTAATTTGATTCTCTGGTTGAAGACAGGAAAAGGATTAAGATTTTGCTTGGAGCTAAACGATTTTTGATTTATCACTACAAATACCCAACCTTTGTTTGACCGTCGACTGTCTTGACTGTACAATGAAGGTAGACTTGCTAATAAAACTGCTTTTAGAATGATTAAAAAGATGACTTCTCTATTTGTGTTCTCTTGCTTTTTGCTGACTTTGGCGGCGCAGTCTGCCGATGTATTGCATCTACGTAGTGGTGCGATTGTCCAGGGAACTATCCTCAATTATACGGAGGACAATAAAATTGTTTTCAAGAGAGCCGAAGACGATATTGTACAAACCTACCTGCTGGAAGCAGTTGAACAGATTCAGCAACTACCTACTCCTGTAGCGGAGACTTGGCGTACAGCATTTCCCATAGCTCAGGAAAAAAGAGTGGTTAGCAATATTACCTTGAACGATGGGACAGTCCACAAGGGGGTTATCAAGTCTTATTCCCCAGAGGGAGAAATGAGGATTCAGTTAAAGACGACTAGATACACTATTTTTATTATGGATACAGAGGTGAAAGAAATCACCTATGAAATACCAAGTGCTAAGCGAGGTAGTGAATATTTAGTGAAGGAGCCGAATGCCGATAAGCCCTCATTTGAGCGGCGTAAGCCTGTTTATGAATTTCAGGAAGAAGGATGGTTTAATACTACGAGTTTTGCTTTTTCTTTTGGAAAAAGAGAAAGGGAAGATGTGCCATTTTTTGATCCGGGTTTCGATGATGTCGCGGTTACGCAATCCGCAATAGGCTTTAATATTCAGCATATTATGGGCTATCAGTTTAATCGATTGGTAGGAGCAGGCTTGGGGGCGAGTTTTGATGCCTATGACTTGGAGGATGGTGAATCTATCCTCAGTATTTTTGGGCATTATCGTGGCTATTTAAGCAGAAGCATTGTGGCACCTTACCTTGGTTTAAATGCAGGCTATGGTTTTGCGCTTACCAATAAAAACCAAGGCGTAACAACTGCCGAAGGAGGCTGGATGATTCACCCGGAAGTAGGCCTGCGTTTAGGAGCCACTGAAAAATCAAATTTCACAATTAGCCTTGGGTACCGCTTACAAGACGCTTACTATGTTCAGGAGCGCCCGTTTAACGGGAATATCGAATATCGTAATGTCACCTATCAGCGATTTTTATTTTCGCTGGGCTTATTATTTTAAATCATTTTCTCTGAATGATCAGAGAAGTAATTACTTAGGAACAGCACGAAAATAAAAACCGTTTTTGTTTTCATAATAGTTGAATAAACGATTCATTTTAAGTATTTCAACTGTTTGGGAAACTTAAGCTAAATCGCGGTTTATTTTCTGCGCAATACTTAGTCAGGTAATTGGCAACACAGAAAGACAATAATAACGAACGGGAACTGGTAGAGGGCTGCGTGAATAACGACCGCCGCTCTCAGGAACTGCTTTACCGTAAGTTTTTTCCGACGATGTATCGGATGTGTCAGCGTTATGCCAATTCAGAAGAAGAGGCGGTAGAAATTTTGAACTCAGGATTTTTACGGGTGTTTACCAAACTACATACCTTTCAATTTGCGGGCTCTTTGGAGGGCTGGATTCGTCGCTTGGTTTTTCATAGCATGGCGGACTATTATCGGAAAAGCGATAAGAAAGTACGCTTTCTGCCTGTTGAAGATTGGGATGCGCCAACTTCGACCTCAGCTTTACACCAGCTGTATTTTGAGGATATGGTAAGCCTGATTGATAAACTACCCAAAGCTACCCGAGAGGTTTTTTGGCTTTATGCGGTAGACGGCTATACGCACATGGAAATAGGAAAGCGATTGGGGATAAGTGATGGCACTTCTAAGTGGCATTTATCCAATGCCCGGAAAAAGTTGAAAGTATTAATGAACAAAGAATCAAATCATAGTGGCCAGTATACAGGATAATAAAGATAGGGAGCTGGATCCGGCATTGATTGATAATGCCTGGATGCAGATGGAGCAGGAGCTAGACCAAGCTATGCCGCGAAAGAAGCGTGGTGCATTTTGGTGGCTGGCTGGCTTGGCTGGTATTGTTGTCCTATTTTTGAACATCTATTTGTTTGGTAAAGGTAGTGGCCAGAATTCCTCTGGACGTGCGTTTGTAGCAGAAAAAGAAGCTGTTATTGCGGATAATACAAACACTGGTGAACAAAATGTTTATCAGCAGAACGATGAGCTTTTGTCTGAAACTCCAACGACTGCTGTGCCAGTAGAAGGGCGTTTGGTAGAGCAGGAAGTTGCTTCATCCTTCGCGGTAGAGCAAGCCTCCATTTCATCGTTTCAGCAAGCACCTGTTGATGAGGAAAATGACCGCACTGAAAATACGATTGATTATGAAACCGATCCAGTACCATCCTCCATTATTGTCAATAACGAAGAGCGTACAACGCTTAATGATGTCCCCGCTGAATTACTTGTGAATGAAAGTATACCTTCAATAGTATCGGAAACTTCTGAGTTCATAACGGCGAATCGCTCTCGAGAGGTAACTGCCATCTCTTATCTATTGCCGACCATTAGCGACGGTCCTCTTTCTATTTCCAATTCGCAGCTCCCTGTTAAAGTTGCTGAAGTCAAGCCTGTTAGTCGTTGGCATTATTACATGGAAGGGCAAGGCGGTGTGTCGTTGTCAACCACGGATTATAGTAGTATTGCTATTGGTGTGGGGATACTACGTGATCTCGGGAATAAGTGGAATGTTGAGCTAGGGGCACAATACCAGGTCAACCAGCGCTCCTTTTTTGTAGGGAGAAATCAAGAGAATGCCTTTGCTGATGAACTTCAGCCTAACTTGGGTAGTGGTTACTCCGTAGAGCGAACCTTGGCTTTTCAAAACTTGGAAACTTCGCGCCTCAATATTTACCTTGGTGGTAGTTGTCAGCTATCTCCTCGGTTTAGCTTAGGGATGTCAGTACAGGGGAGCTATTTTACGAAAGCTTTTGCTGTTTTCGAAAGTTCGTCAACTGCTGTGGCCGAGCCCGTAGAAAGTGACCCCAATGGCTTACGGGTAGACCTTTATGAAGGTGTTTTGTCGGTCTATGATTTCGATTCGATCACCAATGCTGTAAATGGCCCCTTTGCTATTGATGCGAACAGATTGCAGTGGAGCCTTAACGGTAGTGCTCGCTATCAATTTGCGAAACATTGGGAAGCTGCTTTTCAATATCAGCACCATCTAACCGCTTGGCCAAGTAAGCAAGAGCCTTTTGGTGGACTTTCTGCCCTTCAGTTGGGGCTAAGGTATTATTTACGGTAAGAATTTGATCTCGGCGGCTTATCTTTGACGAAATGCCCGTCCAAATGTTAAAATGCCAGAGGTCTTTATTTCAGTTAGATGAGTCTGTAACCTACCTGAATTGTGCTTACATGTCCCCTCAACTCAAGAGTGTTGAAGCTGCTGGACGACATGCCGTAAGTCTGAAAAATACACCTAATCGCGTTGCACCAGCAGATTTCTTTAATCTGGTTAGGAATGTAAAAACTGCTTTTGCTAAAACCATCAATGCCGAGGAAGTCGACCGTATTGCGGTGATTCCTTCTGTATCGTATGGGATTGCAACNNCGGTAGCTAAGAACCTGCCGATAGAAAAGGGCCAGGAAGTAATTATCGCAGCCGACCAGTTTCCCAGCAATTATTATTCCTGGAGCCAACTCACAACAGAGAAAGGCGGTAAATTAACCTCAGTTAAGGTAGATGATGGCCCCAATAAGGGCCAACGTTGGAATGAGGCACTCCTCGCTGCAATTGGGCCCAATACGGCTGCAGTAGCTCTTTCTCACATACATTGGGCAGAAGGCGTCTTGTTTGATTTGGAAGCGATCAGAAGAAAAACCAAAGAAGTTGGTGCCTGGTTAATTATCGATGGCACTCAGTCTGTGGGGGCTTTGCCTTTTGATGTACAGAAAATTCAACCTGATGCGCTGATTTGCGCGGCCTACAAGTGGTTGATGGGCCCTTACTCAACGGGCGTAGCCTATTTTGGCCCAGCGATGGACGGGGGGCAACCCATTGAAGAGAACTGGATCAATCGTAAAGGAAGTGATGATTTTCGTAATTTGGTAAATTACCAACCTGAATACCTTCCGCTTGCAGGTCGTTATTGCGTGGGCGAGCAGAGTAACTTTATACTTATGCCAATGTTGGAGGTAGCTCTTCAGCAAATCAATGCTTGGGAGCCTGTCCGTATCCAGGAGTATTGTGCTAATTTGAACAGGCCTTATCTAGAAGAATTGCTTTCTAAGGGCTATCATATTTTGCCCGAAGGGCAAAGGGCGCAGCATCTTGTAGGGCTAGGTTTGCCCAAAGGTGTCGAAATGGAAGCTGTTCAGGCTGCTCTTGCAAGACATAATATTTTGGTAAGTGTTCGCGGACAAACTATTCGAATTGCGCCCAATGTCTACAACAACTCACAAGATTGGGAGTGTTTAATGGAGGTGTTACGGAAAGTAAAATAATAATAAAATGAGCAGTGGAGCTTTAATTGTAGTTGTATTTGCCCTAGCTGTATTCTGGTTTATGTGGCGGCAAATAAAAGAAAACTTGGTTCATCTTGAAGATGATGATCTGGATGATTTCTTATCCAAGCGGATGGGAGAGAAAGAGCTTAAACGTACTAGAGAACATCTTTTAAGGTGTGCATCTTGCAAACTTCGCTTAGATGAAATGACAAAGAAAACACAGAAAGTTAAGCCCGATCGTTGGTTGAAACGACGGTTCTAAGAGTAAAAACAGCAATAGAAGGATAATACTACAGGTGTAAGGACGCTTTTCTGGCCAATAATTGCTCTTCAGTTTCCTCTCTTTCCGGATCAGGAACACAGCAATCTACTGGACATACGGCAGCACACTGAGGCTCTTCGTGAAAACCAACACACTCCGTACATTTGTCAGGAACTATGTAGTAGAATTCGTCAGATACAGGTTCTAAACGCTTACTGGCGTCAACAGAACGATCACCTTCAATGGTGTAGGGGCCGGTAATCGAAGTACCATCCTCAATAGCCCAGTCCATACCGCCTTCGTAGATGGCGTTGTTGGGGCATTCAGGTTCACAAGCACCACAATTAATACATTCGTCGGTTATCATTATCGCCATAGCGAGGTCGTATTTATTTTATCTGCACGCATTCATCGAGTAAACATCCGGAATACCTGCTTTGTTTTCGCCCGCAAATTTAATGTTTGCTCAGCATTTGCCAAAGCCCTATCTTGCCGAATATTCAGTTAAATGAGAATATGCCATTAATAGCCTTCTTAATTATCCTGTTATTCGGAGCCGGACTCTTCTGGTTTATTGCCTATCTGCTCCGAAAAAGACTTCCCAGAGTAGCGCTTGCTTTGGTAGGTGTTGGTACTTTAATTGCATTATTCCTACTAGGGCTTTGGTTAGTAGAAATAACGGGTTGGCAACGAGAAGGTTTCTACAAGCAGTTGCTTTACGGATTAGACAAGGAAGAACTGAAGGAGTATGTTTATCGCCAAGACGATCTTCAGGAGACCACCATCTTTATGATGAGCCAATCGGCTATCGCCTTGCATCAGATGGCCGATTTACTCGATGAGCCTGATCCTCGTATAGCTAAGCACATGGCTTGGATGGCTGCTTATATTAGCGATACAGACCACTTTCCGCTTTGGAAGAACAAGAAAAAGTGGGAGCAACAGCTTTTTTTTCTGACTCAAGCAGCCATAATACTGGGGCATTATCAACAGTATACCGGAGATGAAAAATATCATCTGCAGTGGGAAGAGTTGTCGATTTACCTTGTAATGGGGATTTCTCGGTCTCAATACAAGCATTTGGCCTCACGACCGGAAGATATGGCGTTGCGGCCTGCAGACAATGCAGCCGCGCTTTACGCACTTAAACTGTATGATGACGCCTATGGTACCAACTATCTTGATGTGGCAGGAGAAGATTGGAGCGAGTATATTCGAAGAGAACTACAGTTTGAAGACACAAAGCTGCCTTGTGCAGGGTTTACAGCTACTAACCGTTGCCGGCTTCCGCCCGTTGGTGGATCACTAGCTTTACTGAATGCCTATGTGGCTGCTGCAGACCTTCCTATTTCTACCGATTTTTGGAGAGAGTTTCGTTATTACTACAAAGAGAGTTTTGTAAATGTCTTTGCCTGGATCAATGTAATGGGCAGAGGAGAGGAAGCACCCGAATTTTGTGACTTCAGCACGGCTCCTCTTCCATGTGGGCGTTATGAAGCTGCTTTTGCTCAATTTGCGGCAGCTACAAGGGAAGACTGGGTGACTTATTACCAGTTGAATAATGCCCTTTTACTGGACGATATGATCCATCCTCCTAATAAATTATGGCATGAAGCACCACAAGAGCAAGTCCGGGGAATTCTCAATTTAGCTGTTCGTTTAAGTGCTATTAGCCGACCCTCGAATGATTAGGGAGTTCGCAAAAAAAACTACACACCTTCCTACAAACCTGCCGGCCTCGCAGCATACGGGTTTCCCTTTATCCATCATCAGATTTTCCTTGCGTAGCCCGCTATGCTGCGAAAAACCTGACTTGTCCGAAGCAAAAATTGCTACGTCTTTTGCGTAGATTATTTATTTCCTCATCCCTTAAGTATTTGGACAAATGTAATCACGGATGATTGCTTTTTGAGTCTTTTCCTCCTACTCTTCGTACAGTCCTCAACTTGGCAGCTATGGCTACCAGTTTCCGGGCTTCCCTTGATTAGAAGAAAAATAGCTCTAAAAATCAATACCACATTTCTTTTGTCCAAGTACTTAATGAAAAAATATGGGTAACATTTCTATTATTCGTGATTTTTAGGCAACTAATAGGCTTTTATTTGCGTTACATTTCCATACAATATACGTCAGAAGTGTATTGATTAATAATGTTTTAACCTTAGCTCCCCAAAGAACGCTCAGGCTAACACAGCCAACCCAAAAAAGGAAATGATTAAACTGGAAATCCCTCGCAAAGACGAGTCCAATATGGACTTAGTCGACAAACTTACTGAACTCGCTTTAGCTCATTCTGTTCGATTGAATCGCAATCTTAAAGAAGCCATCCTCACCGATGGAGGTGCACGCTTTGTCGGAATGACAAAAATTAAGGAGTACCTCCTGGAAACAGAGGAGGAATTGAAAAAATGGTGGTACTGCGCTTGTTAGTTTAAATTGCGGTAAGCATTTATACCTCCCTCAAGATTATATACCTGAGAAAATCCCTTTTCTTGTAATAGGGCTACAGCTTTTGCGCTGCGAGCTCCGCTTTGGCAATGTACCACAATCAATTGACCATTGGGAAGCTTATGCCAGCTGTCAGAAAGTTCTCCCAGAGGAATTAATACCCCTCCCAGGTGATCCACCTCATTCTCTGTTGGTGTTCTTACGTCAAGTAGAATAAAATCATCACCACGTTCCTGCATCACTTTTAATGCCCCTGCATCGATGCTGGGCAATTGCTCCTGGGCAGGAAGTCCACAGAATACCTCGTAATCAATTAGTTCTTCAATTCTGGTAGCAGGGTTTGCTTTATAGCGCAAGGTATGTTGGGTGAAATGGGCTGCATCAAACAATGCAACCTTTCCTGCTAGTGGTGTGCCAGTATCCGAAATGATTTTGATGACTTCATTAGCTTGCATAGCGCCGATCATGCCGGGTAGTACCCCTAGTACACCGCCTTCGGCACAGTTAGGAACCTGGTTTGCTGGCGGCGGAGTAGGGTAGAGGTCGCGATAATTAGGGCTCCTGCTTCCGTCTGGCAATAAAAGATTGAATACACTTACTTGTCCTTCAAAACGAAAGATAGAACCATAGACGTAGGGCTTTCCTGCCAATACACAGGCATCGTTGACCAGGTATCTGGTTGGAAAATTATCTGTTCCATCTGCTATTATATCATACTCAGATAGAATTTTCATCGCATTGTTTTTGTCGAAAACTTGCGGATAGGTTACGATAGTAATGTGAGGATTCAAATCAAGTAACCGTTCTTTAGCGGCTTCTACTTTTAGCTTACCTAAATCTTTCTCACCGTAGAGCACCTGCCGTTGGAGGTTGCTGCTGCTTACTCGGTCAGGGTCTATGATGCCGATGGTGCCCACACCGGCGGCGGCGAGGTACTGTAATAATGGGCTACCCAAGCCGCCCGCCCCAATAACCAGGACTTTGGCTGCTTTGAGCTTTAGCTGAGCTTCCATTCCAAAACCTGGAAGGATCAGGTGGCGCGCATAACGATGTTTTTCTTCTGTTGATAAATTCACGTTGGTTATTTAGCCTTAGTATTGCGCAGAAAATAAACTGCAATTTTTTCAAATAGTTAAAACGCTTAAAATGAATCGCTTATTCAACTANNTTATTTTCGTGCTGTTCTTATTCATCGGAGGCCAAGTCAAAAATAGCTGTACTCTGCCTAAATTCTTTGTCTAGTACCAATTTGAGGTTTTCGTAGACGATCTCCCCCATGCTTTTGCAGTGGTCAAATACCTTGGTTGAGTGGTGATAAGCCAACTCTTTTTTGAGTTTTTCGACTTTTTTTGGATTTGAAATTTCGTCTTTGATCATCACGGAGAACAATGCGCTTACTCTTCGTTTGCTTGCTTTTATGCGATTGGCAATCAGGCTGCGTTCTTCCATTTGGTACTGTTTCATGGTATCCACCGTCATGTGCTGTTGGCCCAGAAAAATGATGGGGTTGTTCTCCTTAAAGTATTTAGGTTGGTAAAAACTACTTCCTCCTTCATACGATTGTTGGTCAAAATCAATGGCCCGCATACGGTACTGGGACCCCTCAATGTCTGGCGTAATATCCACCACGTAGTTGTAGGCTCGCATATCGCCCAAGAGGCGCACAAAACAGCGTTCGTTGAATTTGACAAATTCCTTGGCTATTCGGATTTGGTTGAAGGTGGTGTCTGCTAGATTTTTACGGATAAAGTCATCACCAGGGATGCCTGCAATGTGTTCTTCAACCAGGGTATCTCCATGATGGAGGTACATAAAAGAATTGGGCGAAAGCAACTCTTCGAGTTCTGCTCCATAAATCCGGGAGGCATCTGATTTTTTGATATAAAAATGGTCATAGTTATCATTAAGTCCATTGATGATCCTGATCCGGAAAGGCTTGGTGTTGCCAAAGGTGCAATAATC
>NZ_JBOEFX010000055.1:0-18131 GCF_050633125.1 Lewinella sp. | reverse complement strand
AGTGTCAACGCCAGGCACTTTTAATGTGGTAGCAGCGCCGACGATGCGGCTATCTCTTAGTAAGTCAGATTTGAGTGTAGGAATTTTTCTTATCATTTCGCCACCGCGTAGTTTCACTAACACTAAATTCGAATCGTTAAAACCCAATGGCTGCTCGCGTAAAAATTCAATTTGGCCCGCCATCAATAAGGCGCCGGATATGACCGCAATTGAAAAAGTAAATTGAATCATCACCAAACCCTGTTGAATAAGCCCACGTTTGCCGCCCGTCCCGGTACGATTCGATGCGCTTAATGCCGACTTAGGTGTAACCTTGGCCAAATATAAAGCAGGGTAAATGCCGGTGATTAAACCTAGGATCAAGCCCAGAGCTAGTAGAGCAAGCAAGGTTAAAGGATTAAGCAAATTCAGCGCCAGCCCGCCGCCGATTAAAGGATTAACAAGGCCGCTTTCAATTAATGAAGTCACCAACAGAGTGGCGATGATTAACGATGCAAAGGCAAATAAAGTTGCCTCCCCTAGAAAATGGCCGATTAATTGCCATCGACCAATTCCTAAAATTTTTCGCAAACCCACTTCATTGCTGCGCTTGATCGAACGTGCAATGGCGAGATTCATCGAATTAATACAAGCGATAAGCAAGACAAAAACGCCCAACAAGGCACAGGCAATCAGCGCCACCTTGTTGCCGCGAGGAAAATCGCCCCCGACAATAGAATTTAGGTGTATATCGGCTAAAGGTTCAAAATAAAAAGAACGTTTTTTCCCAATGCGCTTTCCGCCTTCGGCCAAATAATTATCAAAAATTTCCCAGGTCATGCGCTCAATTCGTTGCTGATCGAATGGCGCTGTCATTTTCACGTAAGTAAAGGCATTTAAAAACCACAAACTACGGTTGTAATTTAGTGTTGGTTCGTTGCTTATAAAATTGTGGTATGAAAGAAGGGCAGGATATTTAAAGTGTGTGTTGTTGGGTAAATCCTTAAATACGAGGGTAACTTGAAAGCTGCCAAAGTCGGTTTCTAAACGTTTGCCTAGAGGGTTGTCATTGCCAAAGTAATGTTTTGCCACTGATTCGTTAATGGCAATGCTTGAAGGTGCGCTTAGCGCCGTTTCAGGGTCACCAAGAATAATGTCGTGAGAAAACATCGAAAACACATTGGCATCGGCGTAATACACATTGTCCCAATATTGTTTATCGTCGCCGAAGGCTAGCATTTGGGCGCTTAAATTGGCGCGATCAATCGGTGAGAAACGAACCACGTCGATAATGTCGGGATAGTCTTTTTGCAGCAGCTCCGCTAATTCCCGCGATGTGCGTGAACGGTGGGCAACGCTACCGTCCTCCGAATGAAGTCGGTCAGCAACCCGGTAGATATTTTGGTAATTGTTGAAATGACGATCGTAGCTTAGTTGAGACTGTAAAAATAAGGCCAACAATAAAAAACAGGCAATACCTAGTACTAATCCACATAAGTTGATTAATACGTAGGCAGAATCCCGGCGAAAATTACGCAGGCTGACTAACAGTGTCATTTTAAACATACAGCGCCTCAACAATGGCTTAGAAAATCGTTATTCGTCGATTTTGACCTGACTGTTGGGGCGCTTCGACTCAATTGCAGTAATTGAGCCTTAATAATTCACTAGATTGTCAGTCGCGCCTAGGTTTTTTTGATAATGACTGGGGGTTTGTCCGGTATGCTTGAGAAAATTTTTGTTAAAGGATGATTTGCTTTGAAAGCCTGCCTCAAAAGCAATCTCTAATAAGTTGCTACCCCTGTTCTCTTGTAACAGGCTTTGTACTTCCAAGACCCTAAAGCGATTAATGTAATCGTAAAAATTAGTATCCATGGCACTATTGAACAGCTGGGAAAGCTTTCGAGGTGAAAGCTCTAATTGCTCTGCTAGTTTGTTCAGATTTAATTTGCCATCCAAATAGGGTTTTTGATCGCGCATATAATCTTCTAACAGTGTTTTTAGTTCCTCAAATTCTGCAGGATTAGTTTGCTCTTTGGTTTCCCTGGCAATGATGGACGGTGGCTTGGTGGATTCTGCCAGTGTTGGAAATTCATCGACTAAATGCCGAATGAGATTGAAGCCTGTAAAGTTCAGAAAAACAAAGCTTAGAAACACTACCACCCCGGGGCTGGGGATATCCGCCAACAGGCCAGGCTCGCCAGAAAATAACTGCTTAATAAGTAGAAGCGAATAAGCAAGGTAGGCGCCGATAGTGAGCACGTTAACAGCGCGTAGCCATCTCAGTTGTAGTCCTTGTCCGGGCGAAAGAATATTGCGCCAGTCGCGACTGTAGTTTTTCAAAACATAAAAAGCCAAACCTAAGTAAGCCAAGAAGTGAACAGCCGACGCCAATCGACCTTCAGGGGTGCGGTAAAAAAATAACTCGACAAAAGCCGAGGGAACCTCTGACAGCACTCCGTCGCGACTCACTAGCGGCGCCAGAAAAAACGGCGAGAGAAATACGACTTTTACGGCGAAGGGAAAAAAGTGCAAAAACTGCCAAGGTGATACCCAAGGATTAACGCCGGACAAGGAGCGAAAATACAAATACATGACCGGTGGTAACAGTGCCCACGTTGCCCGAAAAATATGGGCTAAGGGAATAACCGACAGCAGGCGATGCATGCTTAACAAATAGGAGCTTAAGCAAACAGCGATGGTGAATAACCACAGGGCCTCAATTCGATTATTGCTACGCGGGCCTTGGCGGCTAAAAAGACAAAGCAGTCCGGTGCCCAAACAATGCAAAATGACATAACAAGATACTAAGGTAAAAATCTGGTCGCTCATATTTTTTGATATTTTTGTTTAGCGTGAGGGTTTTGCGAAGACTATGGAATGAGCGCTGAGAAGGCCAGACAATTTAATTCAATAAGTGCAAATGCAAGGTTATGCTACTAATGTGGGTTGTAGGCAGATAAAAATCCGCTCTGATCGAACAAATTGCATTGAGTGCTAGCGATGATTTCCAGAGTTTTATGAGGCGCTAATTTAAAAGTCTTATAAATCAAGGGCTTGAAGTCATTGGGTTCGACGAGGGCTCGAATTCGCTAAGGGGTGCCAAAACACTGGCTGTTTTCTAATGCACCTGTTTAGCTTTAGTCAGTGTGCCGCTATAATGCGCGCCCTGCCGTACCACCGTAGGCTAAAAGCCTGCCCGCAGTCCCTATCATCCTTGAGGTTTCCCTTGTGATTGAGAAGTTACGCAATATTGCCATTATTGCTCACGTTGACCACGGCAAGACCACTCTGGTTGATAAGATGCTTTTGGCAGGAAAGCTGTTTTCCGACCACGAGACTCCGGGCGAATTAATAATGGACAGTAATGACCTGGAACGGGAGAGAGGAATTACCATTCTTTCCAAAAATGTCTCCATCACCTACAAGGGCACTAAGATTAATATCATTGACACTCCTGGTCACGCCGACTTTGGTGGAGAAGTTGAACGGGTATTGAATATGGCCGATGGTGTGCTGCTTTTGGTTGATGCCTTTGAAGGCCCGATGCCACAGACACGTTTCGTACTGCAAAAAGCACTCGAACTTGGCCTACGTCCTATCGTCGTTGTCAACAAAGTAGACAAGCCGAACTGTACACCAGAAGAAACTCAGGAAAAAGTATTTGACCTGATGTTCAACTTGGGCGCTACGGAAGAGCAACTGGATTTTCCTACCATTTTCGGTTCAGCCAAATTTGGTTGGATGAATACCACATGGGAAGAGCAGACCGATAACATTCTTCCTTTGTTGGATGCTATCATAGAGCACGTACCTGCTCCAGTTGTAGCAGAAGGCAATACGCAGTTGCTCGTTACCAGCGTTGATTACTCTCGCTACATTGGCCGAATTGCTATCGGTCGCCTAAGCCGTGGTGTACTGAAAGCTGGTCAGCAAGTTACCTTGGCAAAGCGTGATGGCTCAATGGAAAAGCACCGCGTAAAGAACCTTTACGAATATGAAGGTTTCGGCCGCTTGGAAGTAAACGAAATTCAGGCTGGTGATATTTGTGCAATTTTCGGTGTAGAAGATTTTGACATTGGTGATACTATTGCCGATGCTGAAGCGCCTGAGGCACTGCCTACCATTGCTATCGATGAGCCTACCCTGAGTATGACTTTCAATATCAATGACTCTCCGTTTTTTGGCCAGGAAGGTAAATTTGTTACCTCTCGTCACCTTAAGGATCGCCTAGAGGCAGAGTTGGAAAAAAACCTTGCACTGCGTATTGAGCCTACCGAAACACCTGATTGTTTCCGCGTATTTGGCCGTGGTGTACTCCACCTTTCTGTTTTGATCGAAACCATGCGTCGGGAAGGTTACGAACTACAAATCGGACAGCCTCAGGTTATCATCAAAGAAATTGATGGCCAGAAGCATGAACCTATCGAAGAATTAACCATCGACCTGCCTGATACAGTAAGTGGTACTGCTATCAATATGGTAACCCAGCGTAAAGGCATTATGCTGAGCATGGAGCCTAAGGGTGATCGGGTGGTTTTGGAATTTGAAATCCCCAGCCGTGGCCTGATCGGTATGCGTTCTAATATGCTCACCGCTACTGCTGGTGAAGCGATTATTACTAGCCGCTTCAAGGAGTTCCAACCAATGAAGGGTGATATTCCTGGCCGCTTAAACGGCTCACTGATCAGTATGGAACAAGGTAAAGCCATTCCTTACTCTATCAATAACCTTCAGGATCGTGGCCGTTTCTTTATCGAAGCTGGTGCAGAAATTTACGAAGGACAGGTAATTGGCGAAAATAGCCGCCCATCGGATTTGGTTATCAACGTAACTAAAACCAAAAAGCTGTCTAACATGCGCTCCTCTGGTGCTGATGACAAAGCGAGAATTATCCCGCCTCGTCAGTTTACACTGGAAGAAGCACTGGAATTTATCCAAGCAGATGAGTTTGTAGAAGTAACGCCCAAGAGCATTCGCTTGCGGAAGATGCTACTTCGCGAAGCTGAGCGCAAGCGCGGTAAAAAAATCACGGTATAAACCGGAACATTTGCAATATGTAAAAATCCCGAATTTTAGCTACGGCCAAAATTCGGGATTTTTTTATGCCATATTAGTGCCAAGACAATATTATCTAGCTGAAAAAACCTTATTTTTAGGCACAATCATACACCCCACAACCTCACTAACCCTATTAATTATGCGTAAAGCAGTACTCTCCTTACTCGTTTTTACTACTTTCCTCGTTTTATACGCGCTCAATGACCAGCCTTTACCCAATAAAGGCACAGCCTCCTCTTCTTCTAATGACCTTGATTACTGTGGCAGCAATTTGGCCTGGCAGCGCCTTATGGAGCAACAACCAGACCTTCTCCTGTTACAAGAATCGCTCGAAGAAGCATACTACCAGGATCAACAAACAGCAAGTTTAAAAACGGCCGCTCCACCATATACGATTCCTGTTGTATTCCATATTATCCATCAGGGCGGAACCGAAAACATTCCGGCAACCTCTATTCAGCTTTCTCTCGATCACCTCAACCAGTCCTTTGCTAATGCAGGCCCTTATGACCCCAGTACTGGCGTAGCTACTAACATAGATTTTTGTTTGGCAAAACGCAAGCCAGACGGCAGCCTTTCTTCAGGTATTGAACGGGTCAGCGATCCGCTCACCGCGCTCAACATGAGTGACGACCTGGCCCTAAAGAACCTAAGCCGCTATGATCCTACCCAATACCTCAACATTTGGGTCGTTGATGAAATTTGTAGCAGTACAAGTTGTGGCGTGGCAGGCTATGCTTACTTCCCCAGTGCTCACGGTGGCAATGTGGATGGTATCGTTGTTGAAGCACGCTGGTTGGGCAATAGCCCAGCCAATAGCTCGGTACTCACTCACGAAGTAGGCCACTACCTGGGTTTATACCACACTTTTGAAGGTGGATGCCAAAACGACGACTGCCTCGCTAACGGTGACCGGGTTTGTGATACACCACCCGACCAATCTACCGCAGCAGTACCTTGTAATGCATCTCCTAATTCCTGTACAACTGACACCAATGACGGCTTTGCAACCGACCAGCCGGATATGTTTCAAAACTACATGGACTACGGTGACTGGGGTTGTTATTCTATGTTTACACCGGGACAACGCGACCGGATGCACTTCTTTCTCGATGGTATCCGCGCCAGCTTGCAGAGCAGCCAGGGTTGTCTTGACCCTTGTACTTCGCCTCCCAGCGTGAGTATTACCAACGACTTTAGTACCACCGTTGCTCAGGGCGCTACGATCAACCTTACCGCTGATGGTGTCAATGCAGACACTTACACTTGGTACCTGGATGGCACTGCCATTGGCACAGGTAATCCACTTCCATATATTTTCACCGCCGAAGGCAGCTACAATGTAAGTGTTCAGGTAGGTAATAGTGACCCTAACTGTCAGGCAGATGCCCAAAGCCTCGTGCTCGTGCGATGCCCTGTACAAGCCAGTTTTAGTCCTAGCAGTTACGCTGTTACTCCAGGTTCCGTTATTTTCTTCACGGATGCTTCTACCAATGCTAACAGTTATGAATGGTTCGTTGATGGCACTAGTGAAGCGACCTCTACTGGTTTTTTCTACCAATTCGATAATCTAGGTACTTACACCGTAAGCCTGGAAGCCTCTAACGGCGATTGTAGTGATGAATTTTCGGTTGTAATTACCGTTGGTACGCAAGGCAGTAGCCAGGCAGGCTTGCCCGTCTGGCCAATGCAAGGTGGAAGCAATGGCGGTTTCCATACCGTAGATTGGCGCACTGATCCACCTACAACCGGTACGGTCGGTCCAATCAGTGACGTTGGAGGCGGTGGTACCGGGGCAGCTTTTAATAGCTGTGGTAGCGTCATCTTTTTTGCAGCCCATACTGCACAGTCCACTCCGAACCAACTATTCATCTATCGCCCTGACGGTACTCCTTTACTCGATGCAAGCACGGCCAATGGTCCAGGCTTGAATGCAGTAAGAGGCCCAACAGAACTACAGGTTATCCCTGTACCTACCACCCAAGATGAGTGGTACCTAATTTATAGAGAATATGGCAGCGATAGCGGCGCTCCTGCCAATAACGCCTCCTATTCTCCATTGCGACTAATGTACAGCCGGGTAAAGCTTGAAGCAGATGGGCAACTGACAGTAGTCGTCCGTGATCAAGTACTAAATGCTGGCGCCAACAGCTATACTTACAATGATGGCATGGCCGTTTCTCGCACTATTAATGGTGACCCTACTCGGCAATACCTCTATGCTGGGCGACATGCTTTAAACCAAAGCTCCATCTCTGTCGATCGTTTTATCATTTCCAATACCGGGATCAGTTGGCAAGAAAATACCGGCGACATCCCTACTGGTGGATATTGGGTGCTCACTCATGCGGGTTCCTACATTGAACTCAGCCCTACCGAAGATCGAGTAGTAGTAGGAAACCGAAATCAATTCACCAATTACGTTGATTTTATCATTCTGGAAACGGCGGATTTCAATGCTGCCAGTGCTACTACCTTGATGGGGGAAGACTTGATCCTCGTTGCTGATGGCCAAACCCAGGATGCTACCAGCATTTTGCCCATTAATCAGCGCATTGACGACTTGGGTACAAACAACAGTTACCCACTCCTTTTCTTACGAAATTTTCAGAAAAAGCTTTCTGGTGTCGAATTTAGCCCCAATGGACGATTCCTCTACCTCACATCTGGTGGTTATGTATCCAGCGGCTACACCAATCTCACTTATTTGGCTCAAGTAGACCTAGAAAGTGATCCGCTAGAAGTCCGTTTGCAAATCCAGGATACACCCACTCCATACAATACAACGACTGGACTAGGGTGTACTTTTTCCTCTTGCGGTGAAGAATGGGAAGCTATTGGTGGTGTAGAATCCTCCTTTGATGGCAACCTTTATTTTTCGAAAAGAATTGGAAATCAATTATTTGTCATACCTAACCCCAACAACTTCATGCCTCAGCGGCTGGTACCTGGGTCTATAGATTTGGCAACCCCAGAAGAACCAAATGTTCAAGTAATTGGGGGTCCTGGCTCTTTAGTTGATCAAATAGACGGATTCAACTACCTGTCTAGCCAATCGCAAACCGTCAACCTTTCCGTTTTCGGACTAGATTGTGCAGGGGATTGCCGCACTCCTTTTGAAGTAGAAATTTCGAGTAATGATGGCTCCTACCAGGAAACCTTTACCATCGTAGCCTGCCCTACAATTATTCCAGTTTGTGCTGATACCAGCCTAAGCTATCGTATTGTTGATTTGGAATTGGGTATTGAATACCCCAATGCCATCTTGAATGGTGAAGTAAACGCCCCTCTAGGAAGCGATCGATTTGAGTTTTCAGAACCCCAGGGTTGCCCTGAGGATTGTGACGAACCGTATGTTTATTTCTACGGCGAAGATGCAGATTACAGCGGCCGCACCTTGTTGGCCTACAATGACTTTATTTTTGTTGGTGGCCAAAGAGGAGATGAAGCGATGCTCACTAAACTGACGTCAGCTGGAGATGTTGTTTGGGCACAGACTATGCAGCTTCTAAACGACTTACCCAACGTCATTGTTGACCTAAAAATTGACAGCGAAGGAATGCTTATTGGTGCTGGTAGTGGTCGCCTAGGTAATAACATTGCTTCGTTTACTTTCAAAATCAACCCCGACAATGGGGCTACTATTTGGACAAGAACTTACTCTGATCCAGCGAGTGATTATTTTTCCGTATCAGATATCTTTGAATCCCCCACTAATGGAGATTACATTGTACTAGGTACCGCTTTTAGTAATTCTAATGGGCTGGGTTGTGATGCTGCTTTTTATTCGATTGACCGCAATGATGGAGACATTACTTCACAGCGTATCCATTTCCATTTAGGTTCTTGCGAAGGAATTGAATCGGCCGTGATTAGTAACAACAGCTTCTTTGTGACTGGACGTTACAACTTTTCTGGCGGCGGCTTCAACCGTATGCGCCCGGCCATTTCCAGTTTTAATAGTACAGGAACACCTCTTTGGTCACGCCTATACTTGGTCGATGTCAACCAAGATGCGCGCCTATACAGCTCCGACATTAGCCTCAACGGGCCCAATAACTTGGCCATACTCGCCCATGGTGACGATAATGGCATTGCTGCTGATAATAATGACTTCTGGATCATCAGTGCAAGAATCATTAATGGTGGTATCGAAGTTGCGACCAAGTACACCTTACCAGAACCTATTAATGGTAAAGAAATTCTGGCAATCAATGGTAGCTATGTCGTCTTAGCTCAGGCCCGAAATTCTAACAACCTATACCTAACCCGTATTAGTAGCCTTGGCGATGTTATTTGGGCTAAGCAACTTCAAAACCTCACCTCCACTGGTTCTGGTGATGAAGTAATCCAAATTGGAGACTACCTCTATCTTACCGCACAACATACCGGTAATGCCAATACAGAAATGGCCCTCCTGCGGATTGACCTGGAAACAGGTGAATTCCCCGATGGCTGTATCAGCAACGAAGATGTTACCGTTACTCGACAGGCGATCCCCTTCCCTTATGGCGGCTTTAATTCCCTTTCGCCTTACGATACCCAAGTAGATGGCAGTAGCGATTTTGACCTAAGCCCTACCCTACTAGCCCCATTACCAATAAGCTGTGCACCACCATGTGGACCAGAAAATTGTACCAATGGTATTGATGACGACGGCGACGGCCTCGCAGATTGTGAAGACCCCGATTGTGATTGTGAGGATGACTGTGAAGACCAGAACTATGTTTCCGTATTCGGAGAAGAGAATGAAGACGAGCAAGGGTTTACCGTATTGTCATTGCCCAATGGCAATGTACTCGTCGGTGCTGGTGGGCCAAATTATATCAACCTACTGGAAGTTTCGCCCGAAGGTACACTCGTACAAGAAAAGCGCTTCACATTACCGGATCGGGGAATTATTACAGACTTGTTCCTCGATAGTGAAGGTATGTTGATTGGCTCTGGCCGCTCTGGAACGATAGCCCAGACCGTGCGTGGGTTTGCTTTCCGTTACGATTATGTAAACCAAAGTATGTTTTGGTTCAACTTGGCTTTACCAGGCCTGACGAATTATTCCATTATAGAACCCGTATCAGGGGGAGATATACTTTACATTGGCAACCACTTGCAAGCACCAGCACCGGGGTTCGGTGACGATATCACCTGGTTATCTTTAGATCGAAATACAGGAGTTGAGACAGGCAATATCAGCAGTAATTTTAACCAAGGAGGGCCAGAAACTTTTTTCCAGACAATTGCTTATAGCAACAAACTCTATCATGCGGGTAGAGTAGCCAACAGTAGTAGTCCTTCGACTTTCCGGGCCAGTGTCTCCCGTTTCAATCTGAATGGTCAGGAAGAATGGACTCGCATGTTACACGTTTCGAACAACAGTTCAGCCCGTTTGTACGGTTTTGACATTGATGTATTTAATGACGAATTATACATCATATCCAGTGGAGACGACAACGGTTCTTCCTTTGTCAACACCGAGGTCTTTTTGTATAAAATGAGTACTTCTGGTGAATTAATCTGGACTAAAAAATACGATCTACAGGGCTATGATAACGAATGGGCTCATGAAATGATCGTACTTCCTGACGGTCTACTTATCTATGGAGCCGAACAAGGAGTGGGCTCTGATCTCTTCTTAATGAAAGTGAATTTTGAAGGCGATCTAGTTTGGAGTAAGCGCTTTTTAAGCCCCGAACCGGAAACGCTCAACTTTAATACGACCCAACAAATCACCAGAGCGGGTAGCAGTATTTATTTCACTGCTACGACCGAGAGTTTCGGGAATAATAATGGTCAAGATGTACTCCTTGTACGTACCAATCTAGATGGAGAAGTCAATGAAGATTGTTTCCCTTATAGTGAGATAGAGATTGTAGTCACCACTATCCAGAATGGCGTGTCTACACCGATTACCCTGTCCAGTTATCCTAGCACCTTAAATCTCAGTCTAATCAATCCAAACGAATCGGATACTATGTTACCGAGCCTTTCAAGTTGCTTGACGGCCTGCGAGGAAATTTGTGACAACGGCACCGATGATGATGGCGATGGTTTAATAGATTGTGACGATCCTGATCTCGCAGATGACTGTTGTTGCTACGTACCTCCAGTGCTTGACCTTGGTGAAGATATCATCGTTTGCGAAAATGGTGTCATTGTATTGGATGCAGGGCCTGATTTCACGAGTTACCTCTGGTCAGATTTAACGACTGAGCAAACATTAACGACCACCTTCCCAGGGGAGTACAGCGTAACGGCCACTGACCAATGTGGTAATACCCAAAGTGATACTATTCTCATCACCGTGGACCCTGCCAGTGAAATCGACCTGGGGCCTGATGTAATGCTTTGTCCAGGTGAAACCTTGACATTGACTGTTGATGGCTTTGAAAGCTATGAATGGTTCCCGGCAGGTAGCTTTGATTGCAATACTTGTCCTACGGTGGTCTTTACAGCAAGTGTTGATACAGAAATCATCGTCGTTGGCACCAATGCTGCCGGTTGTATCAGTACTGATACATTGATGGTTACCATTGCTGGCACACAGCCAGGCAGTTATACGGCAGCTGGCCTTTGCCCCGGCGAGTCCATTACCTTCGGTGACCTAACCATTACCGATGCTGGTCTCTACCTCGACACCGTTTCTACCGGTACTTGTCTGACTATTGACAGCCTGGAAGTAACGCTTTTGGAAGCCTTCAATACAACAGAAGACCGTGCGATCTGTGCCGGACAAACCACTACCATTTTTGGTAATGAAGAAACAGAAGCAGGAACCTACGAGATGACCTTCACAGCTGAAAACGGTTGTGATTCCACGCATACGTTAGTGCTCAGTGTGCTGGATACGTTTGAAACCTCCGAAATCATTACCATCTGCGAAGGAGAAAGTGCCACCATTTTTGGAGAACAACAAACTACTGCTGACGAATACAGCATGAGCTTTACCGCAGAGAACGGTTGTGATTCCACGCATACCATTACCTTGGAAGTGCTAGAAACGTTTGCCACCAGTGAAATGCTCAGTGTCTGCGCCGGTAATGCCGTCGAGATATTTGGAAATGACGAAACCGAAGCCGGAGATTATAGCATGACCTTCACCGCAGAGAATGGTTGTGATTCCACGCATACTGTCACCCTTACGGTATTAGAAACCGTTGAAACAGAAGAAACAATCACTATTTGTGATGGCGAAACCGAAGCTATTTTCGGGGAAGAAACCGGTATCGCCGGAACTTACAGTATGACCTTTGTAGGGCAAAATGATTGCGACTCTACACATACCATAACCTTGGAAGTACTGGATACCTTTACCACAGACGAGGACATAAGCACCTGTGAAGGCACGCCTGTTGATGTTTTTGGTACGCCAACCTCTGAAGCAGGTACCTACACAATGACCTTCGCTGCCGAAAACGGTTGTGACTCTACGCACACGATCAACCTGACCGTATTGCCCACCTTTAACACCAGCGCCAGTGTTGGCATTTGCCCTGGTGAGAGCACCGATGTGTTTGGGGAAACCGTAGAGGAAGCAGGAGAATACAGCATGACCTTTACTGCCGAGAATGGCTGTGATTCGGTACATATCATCACTGTTATTCAATTGGAAAGTTTTAGCACCACCGAAACCATTGATGATTTATGTGAAGGTGACAGTGTAGAAATATTTGGAGAGACCGTTACGGAAAGTGGTATGTATCAGCAGACCTTTACTGCCGAGAACGGCTGTGATTCTCTCCATACGATAACTGTCAACTTCTTACCAACGACGACCACCACAGAAGAACTGTTTATCTGCGAAGGCGAAAGTATAGAAATCTTTGGGCAGCAAATCAGCGTTCCTGGTACTTATCAGGAAACTTACACGGGCAGCAATGGCTGTGATTCTACCTATGTGATCACGCTTACCGAGGAGACTTTCTCTGGTAGTGCTTACATTTTCCCGCCCTGCCCCAGTGACCCCGAATCATGGATCGTGTACATCAGTACCAATGGTAATGGTGGGCCTTATACAGTAAGTTGGAATGGGACTGTAGTAGTAGGCAGCACTATCAATAATATCCCCGTCGGCGATCACACTGCAATTGTGACCAGTGCTAATGGCTGTATGTATACGGTTGACTTCACCATTCGCCCCTACAACCAACCTTGGTGGGGACTGGTGGCTGGCCCTAGTTGCAATGACCCTCAATCTGGCGAAATTCGCATTCAAACGGAGCCAACGGATGAGACCCTCACCTTCAGCCTGGATGGTATTACCTTTAGTGAAACACCAATACTTGATGGACTAACCGAAGGAAACTACACCCTTTACGTCAAATATGGCGACCGTTGTGTAGTCACGGAGCCCATTACTGTTCCTGGCCCGGAAACCTTCAGCCTGGCCTTACCCGAAGATCAAACCATCAAATGGGGAGAAAGCCTGCCTATTGACCCAACAACGGACGTGAGTCCCGGGGCTACTTATCAGTGGACACCAGCAGGCAGTCTTGACTGTCCCGATTGTGAGAAAGTCATCGCTCAACCGGAAGAGACGACCCGCTACTTCCTCAAAGTCACGGACGAAAATGGCTGTACCGAGGTGGACGATATTCTCGTGAAGGTAGATCGCAGAATCCCTTACTATGTCCCCAATGCGTTTACGCCCAACAACGATGGCAAGAACGACTACTTCACGGTGTACGCCGCTACCGGTGTAGAAGAAGTGCAGCAAATGATCATCTTCGATCGTTGGGGCGGAGAGGTTTTTGTACGCAACAACTTCCCTCCTAATCGTGAAGAACTAGGATGGGATGGTCGTTCGCGTAAGCAGCAGGTCACTCCTGGCGTTTATGTCTACTACCTCGAACTCAGGCTCAGCACGGGTGAGGTAGTAATGGTAAAGGGAGATGTGACTTTGATTAGGTAAAGCGGAATGATTTTCAAACCATATAAGAGATTATAAGGTCATTTAAGTACTAAATAAACAGGGTTTTAAATGTTCTTATAGTTTCTTATATGGTTCAATATCTACTTTCATGAGAAAGATTATTTACTACGTAGCAAGCTCACTAGACGGTTTCATTGCGGGCGTCGGTGAAGACATTAGCGGTTTCATCCAACAGGGTGAAGGTGTCAATCAGTATCTAGAAGACCTACAAAGCTTTGACACCGTGATCATGGGGCGAAAGACCTATGAATTCGGCTATAAATACGGGCTGATTCCCGGCCAACCGGCCTATCCACACATGGATCATTACCTATTTTCCAACTCGCTTTCCTTTGAGGCCCCTCACGAAAAGGTTCACATCAAGAAAATAGACAGGGACTCTATTTTGAAATTAAAACAACAAGAAGGTACCGATATTTACCTCTGTGGTGGCGGTCAATTCGCAGGATGGCTATTAAATGAAGGCCTGCTGGACCAAGTGAAAATTAAATTAAACCCAATGATTCTTGGAAAAGGGGTATCACTATTCAATGAGGTTAATAGAACTTATCAACTTAGCCTAAATGACAGAAAAAGTTTCCCTTCAGGCTTGCAGATCATCTCTTACGACGTATTATATTAACGGCTTATTATTGTTTCACCGTTAAGAGTTCAAGATGTCTAAACCAGCTTTCACTATTTCTACTGATACGTCCAAACTGGATGTAGAAATGATTCATCAATTCCTAAGTAAGGAATCCTATTGGGCGAAAGGAAGAACGCGAGAAACCGTAGAGATTTCCATTAAAAACTCCTTGTGTTTTGGCGTCTACACACAGGAGCAGCAAATTGGGTTTGCTCGCGTAGCATCAGATTACGCCATTTTCGCCTGGATCATGGATGTCTTTGTTCTACCAGAATACCGCGGGCAGGGCGCAAGTAAGCTGCTTATGCAAGCCGTCGTCAACCACGAGGCGTTCGCCAACCTCCACCGATGGGGATTAATGACCCACGATGCACATACCTTGTATCAACAGGTTGGTTTCCAAAAACTTAAAAATCCGGAATATTTCATGGAGTATTTGCCTGAAAAGAAGTAGCGAATTACAATTCCGAACGATTGTCGGTCCAAAACTCCTCATCTTTGTTCCATCACTATCGCAAGTATTCCTGCTCGTTTATATAACCAAAAATGCTCCTTACATGCAAGGTCCCAACCCTGGTACTACCTTCCCATTGGCGAACTATGACCGCCTTTGTTTTTTGAAAAACATCATTAAAAATCCCAATATCATTGTGGGCGATTACACCTATTATGATGATTTCGAGGATGTCCAAAATTTCGAAAAAAACGTCAAATATCATTTTGACTTTGTAGGTGACCAACTTATCATCGGCAAGTTTTGCATGATAGCTTCAGATGTCACCTTCATTATGAACGGTGCCAATCATCTTACAGAAGCTGTCTCTACTTACCCTTTTGCCATTTTCGGCCATGGTTGGGAAGGTGCGATGGAAGGCAAAACCTACCCTACTAAAGGAAATACTGTTATTGGAAACGATGTATGGATCGGACACCGAGCTACTATTATGCCTGGGGTTACTGTTGGTGATGGTGCCATTATTGCCACCAATGCGACCGTCACCAAAGACGTACCTGCTTATGCAGTGGTAGGAGGTAACCCCGCCAAAGTGATCAAGATGCGGTTCCCAGAGGACGATATCGCCCGACTTTTGGAGCTAAAATGGTGGGATTGGCCGTTGGAGAAGATCACCGCTAATCTAAAGTGGTTGACGGGGAAGGGGGTTTAGTAATATCACCCTTTTGCGTACTTGTGTTAAAATGTAATCAAATTGATTTTTATTTGCTATTTTTACAACATAACTAGGTGATTAACGACAACTCCAAACAAACCATATGCTCCTCACTATTTCTGATGAAAATTTCCCTGGCACTGTAGCACACCAATGCCAGATAGAATTTGAAACACCCCAAGTTACTGTAGAAGAAATCATTCGGCAGCGCGTCATTCAAGAAGTTGAAAACTACCAGCAACAACAAGGATTACAAGCTTTCATCGGCCTCGTCACACCAGAAAAAATTTTATCAAAACTCAAAGGTCAGGAGCCACTTCCAGCAAGAATTGATACTGAGCAGCAGGTTTATATTGCATTAGATAGCTTTCAAAAGAATGGCTTCTTCCTTCTTATTGATAACCTTCAGGCGGAGAACCTCAATCAGCTGATCACACTACGAGAAGATACGACCATTACCTTCCTTAAGCTCACTCCTTTAATCGGTGGATAATCATGGCAATATTCAAAAAAATAAGGCACCTTTTCACTGGTAAGGAAGATCAGGTAGAAACAAAAAAAGAGGAGGTTGTTTTCACTAAAATCCTTAGTAAATCTGCGGAAGAGTGGCAACAAAAAAGCCAACCTCACTCCCCTATTGACTTTCGTGAGATCAGTGTTTTCCAGGAAGAAGTTACAAAATGGGCTGTAAGCAAACGTATTTCGTTTATAGTTTTTTCATTAAAAACAGTTGCTGATTTTCAGCCACGGCGATATCGCTCGTTCAGCCAATCACAGGAAACACGAGTGTCCTATGTTGCAGACGCCTATGTCACCTATCTATTAAAATTAAAACTTCCTTTAACAGATCAGGGTATCCAACAATTAATAAGTGGGTTTACTAAATACCAAAAATCGGATTGGGCAGGTGTTTTCAGTTGGCCAATTGGTGCTTTCCTCAACCAAGTACAACGACAATGGTCTGACAAAAAACTCTCCCCCTCGTCATTAAAAGCATTAGAGTCATTAAAAATGGCTATCAACAAAGTCAATATTCATCAAGAAAGAGACAAGGATAAGCTTTTTAAAAAATTAGAAACCTTTTTACATAATCAGATTTATGGCAAGGACACCATTAAACCTATAAAGTTTAAAGGAAAAGATGCTTTCGCTGAATATGCTAACAAGTACCTAAAAGAGCTCCCACAAACAGATCAACAATCATGGTATAGAATACTAAACCACGCTGATACCGCTAAAGGAAGTAAGCCTACCCTTAAGTTTAAAAAAGCAACCAAGACCTTACTTAAAGAGTTAAAAACCAGCACCTTTCTTCCTGTATTCCATGACTTTATGACTTTCCTTACCCAACTAAAGGACAAGCAAAAAACTCATACTACCTTACACGCTTTACGATCCTACGAGTACATTACAACCACCTATTTGGCAACTCCAACCGCAGATATTGTAAAAGGGTTGGTCTGGATCAGTATTGAAGTAGCGGGAGAACAGACCATACAGTATCTCGCCTTACTAGCAGAGCGATGTTATCGAAAAATTCCCGGTAAAGGCCCGGCCGCCGCCGGATTAGGCAATGCATGTATTCAAGCTTTAGCACAAGTCGGCAATTCGAAATCACTAGCCCTCCTATCTCGATTAAAGCTAAAAATCAAGCAAGCTAATGCTCAAAAGCTGATCATTAGACTTCTTGACGATGCTGCTCAAAAAACAGGGATAAGCCTATTTGAAATTGAAGAGCAAAGCGTACCTGATTTTAATCTTCAGCAAGGGGTTTTAAGCATTCCCGTATCAGAATACAAGGCTGTACTTGAAATTGTGGGAATAGGAAAAGTCAACCTCTATTGGGAAAATGCTGATGGGAAAAAACAAAAGTCAATTCCCTCCTCAATAAAAGCAAGTAAAGCTGAACGAATTCGTGAAATAAAATTCACAAAAAAAGAAATTGAAAAAACACTAAGTACCCAACGAGATCAAATGGATCGAATATTTCGGAACAACCGGAGTTGGGACTACCAAACGTGGAAAAAATACTATCTCGATCATGGAATAACGAGTTATCTAACTCAACAATTGATCTGGCAATTTACAGACGTTGGAAAAGTAAAAGAGGCCATCTTTCACGAAAACAAATGGGTAGATAACCTCGGAGAAGAGGTACACCCTGCAACAAATAGCACCATCCAGCTTTGGCACCCTGTATTTGTCCAACAGGAAGAAGTTCAGCGGTGGCGTACTTTTCTAATTAACCACCAAATACAACAACCTTTCAAACAAGCCTTTCGGGAAATATATCTCTTAACACCAGCGGAGATAGCGACCGAAAACTACAGTAACCGAATGGCCAGTCATATTCTGAAGCAACACCAGT
>NZ_JBOEFX010000054.1:0-81656 GCF_050633125.1 Lewinella sp. | reverse complement strand
CACTAAGCCTTTTCATATACCAAAACCACGATCCCACAATCAAAAGATTGGCTTTTGATATGTTTTAGTTGAGTGCGCTGTTTGAAAATTTTCATTCCTGTGCCAAGGGCGGCAGGATTAACAAACAGGTGGTATTCATCAATAAGGTTTTCTGAAATAAGGTTGGATACAAATTTTCCGCCACCATAGGCTATCAGGTCTTCTCCTTCCATGCTTTTCAGGGCATTTACTTCCTCTACTAAATCTCTCCCCGCTAACGCTGTATTCGGCCACGCTACGGCCTTGAGCGTTTTGGTGAAAACCACTTTTGGTGTATTTGTGAATTTCTTACCCGCTTCTACTTCCGGATTAGAAGCATCAGCCGCCACGCCTGCCCAGTGAGGGATAAACCCTTGAGCCAGTTTTCGTCCTAATAGAATTGTATCTACTGGTGCAGTGATACTCTTCACGTATTCACCAATGTCGTCCGTCCAGGGGAAGGTCATCCAATCCATTTCGCCATTTAGGCCCGCGATATAACCATCGATGGTTATTTGGACTTGGAGCTTTAGTTTTCTCATTTTATAATTAATTAAAAATTAACTCAAAGTAGACTCGCCAAATCTACTCCTTTTTCCAGCGATCACCTACCTTCGCGTCATGAAAATTCCTAACCCCATCTCTGCTGTTATTTTTGATCTTGATGGCACCCTGGTACAGACCGAAAGTGTTCATTGTGAAGCTTGGTTAAAGGTACTCGCCAAGCGTGGCTTTCATTATGATGAATATTGGTTTGAACAATGGATCGGCACAGCAGATCGCTTTCTTGCCCAAGGAGTGATTGATGAGCATCAACTTACAATTAATCGGCGAGTGCTACAACTGGAAAAAGAAGCCTTGTTTTATGAATTAGTTGTCAAAGAAAACCAAGCTTTTTCGGGAATAGAAACTATACTCAAAGAATTATCGGACAGGCTGCCAATAGCTATCGCTACCAACAGCTCAAAGCAGGATACGGAGTATGTTTTTCGATCTACGCCGATTAATCGCTTTATGAAAACCGTCGTGACCTCTTCTGATGTTAAGCAATTAAAACCTGACCCTGAAATATATCTCTTGGCCGCTGCACAGCTAGGTGTTCCTCCTAGTGAATGCCTTGTTTTAGAAGACTCTCCTGCTGGATCAGAAGCAGGAACCGCAGCAGGTATGTATGTGTTAGGTCTCTGTAGTTCTCAGCCCAAAGAAAAAATGACGGCTGCCCAGGAATGGTTTGCGACACCACAGGAAGGAATGAAAAGGATACTAGAACTTACCGAAGAAGAAATTAAACCCACCTAAATCTATGTCATCAATTATTCATAGTGCCATTATAGGACTTGCTGTTGCAGATGCCTTGGGCGTACCCGTCGAATTTGAAGATCGCAGCAAACTAGCTACCGACCCTGTCACTGACATCCGTGGCTATGGTACATACAACCAACCTCCGGGAACGTGGTCAGATGATTCGTCGCTCACGTTTTGCCTCGCTGATAGCTTGGTCGGTGGGTATGATTTAGCCGATATGGCCCGTAAATTTGTGGCTTGGCGCAATGCTGAAATATGGACACCGCACGGTAGTATTTTTGATATTGGCATGACCACCCATCGCGCAATCGGAATATTATCAGAAATCCTGGTTAGCGGTGATTTGGAGTCGCTCGAAGAGTTGCACTGGGAGGCTGACGAATATACTAATGGAAATGGGGCTTTGATGAGAATCCTTCCCCTCTATTTTGCAATTCATAAGCTTACGCTGGAAGAACAGTTTGATCGCATATGGAAGGTATCAGCACTCACACATGGCCATATTCGGTCTGCTTTATGCTGTTTCTACTATTTGCGTTTCTTTCACCAAATTGTGAACAAAAAAACAAAAGAAGAAGCTTACACTGTTACCAATCTTGAGTTTGTAGCATTCCTCAAGCAGAAAGAAGTTGCTTACGGAGAACAACAGCTTTTTGATCGTATTCTTAGTGGAGCAATTGCTGAATTACCAGAAGAAGCTATTGCTTCGGATGGCTATGTTCTGCACAGTCTAGAGGCAAGTCTTTGGTCATTGCTACGGAATAAGGACTATCCTGCTACGATTTTAGCTGCCATCAATTTGGGAGAAGATACCGATACAACGGCTGCCATTGTGGGGGCTTGGGCAGGGGCTTTATACGGATTTTCAGATATACCTCTCCATTGGAAGGAAATTTTGGTAAAGTATGAGGAAATATCAGCGTTATGTGATCAGTTAGTAACTGAGTATCTAGATTAAATTAAAATCTCAAGCGTAAGGTATTATTCCAAGTGTAATTCGTAGCTGGAATGCCAGGTAACAGCTGAGTTAGTAGCCCATCATAGGTGATGCTAAAGCTACTTCCAAAGGCAATGTGTTCATTAAGGTCAATAGATAGTGTATTTACAGAAGAAAGACGGCTTTCCCCAAGTTGAGATACCAGTGGTTGATAATAAGAAGTACTAGCTAGGTTAGCATGTTCTCCTACTTTAATTCTAGCACTTAAATAGCTACTCAAGCGACTGTCTTCTCTTGTAATCGCTCCTTCTTCCAGTTCGTTGTACTCGTACATATACAACAAACCTACCGCCAATTCCCATTGCTCACTTTCCCGAATCTGCAACCGTGGTCCTGTCCCTACAAGTCCACGAAAATCAATCAAAAGACGACGATTGTACTGTAGTTGGCCAAATGTCTCCCAACTCCATCGCTGATTTATATTTTGTCCAAAGCGAAGGTGGCCAAATCCATCATTTACGAACCGATCTTCATTGGCTTTTACCAGATTGTAATTGGATAGAAAAAGCCATTGTGAATTTTCTTTGATCTGATCTATTCTTACGGCTCCATTCAGGGCTAGTACAGATTTGGTATTCTCTGTAAGCTTGCCCCCAAAATCCAGTTGCCAAAACCAACCGACAGTGTCTAACTGAGCCCGTTTATCTTCTATGTTGACGATTTGTCCGCTTGCATTAATATAAGAGAATAGTGAATATCCAAGTAGTAATAATTTTACTGTTAATCTCATAATAAAACAACAAATTTAGGATAGTGGTGTTTCAATGCAGCATCAAAGATAATCAAGAAAGATGTTTGGATTATTCAAAAAAGACCCTGTGAAAAAACTCGAAAAAGAGTATCAACAACTCATGGAAGAAGCCATGCATGTACAACGATCAGGCGACCTAAAAGCGTACGCTCGAAAAATCGAGGAGTCCGAAAAAATCTTGGCACAGTTAGAGGAATTGAAAAACAAATAAGCAGGAATTGATAGCTTATGCAAGTGAAATACTTAGGCCTTGCTTTGGGTACTCCAAAACAAGGCCTAGTAGGAAAAATGGTAGCTCAGCTATTAGAGTTTTGTAAACCATTGCCCCTGAGGAGCACTATTTTGATTCTCTATATTCAAGTAATAAACCCCTGAGGGTAAACTCGATAAGTCTAAGCTAGCTTGAAAAGCAGATGCGCCTGGATAGATGGTTATTTCCTGCACTTGGCCCAGGCTATTGGTAATAAAGGCTTTGCTCTCCTTCGATAACTCAAAATTCACTCGGACATTGAGGCTATGAGCCACCGGATTGGGAAACAATTGTAAGAACTCATCCCCTTCCCAGTTTAGTGCTACTGTTTTGGAATAGGTGAATTGCCCATCATAATCCTGCTGCTTTAAACGGTAATAGTTTATACCCGCTAAAGGACTCCGGTCTAGCCAATTGTAGGATTTCTCTATAAAAGAAGTACCAGCACCAGGGATTTCTCCTAAACTCACAAATTGATTCTGTTTTTCATCGAGTCGCTCAATGATAAATCCGCTGTTATTGTGCTCCGTAGCAGTTATCCAATTTAGTGTTATATGTTTTTCTTTAGCACTTCCTGTAAAATCGATAAATTCTACAGGAAGAGGTGCTGCAACAACGTTTAGCGTATAATCCTCACTTTCTCCGTATGAATCGGTACCGCAAGATGTCGCGCTTGTGTTCCACGTAATACGTACACGAAATCGGGTGTCCCCTAATTCAGCGCCAACAGGCGGTGTAATGGTCGCAGTATATGGACCGACTCCAGGATTACCAATGACCGTAATGTTTTCATTAGCATCATCAAAATCACCATCTTGGTTCCAATCAGCGAAAATGCCACATTCATCATTAGGATATGCTGCTAATCCATTTGTAATAGTAACTGGGTAATCAGTGCCTATTTCTACCGTCGTTGAACTAGCTGTATAGTTATGGTAACCACCGTCAGTACAAGCTGAAGAGTTATCAATAGTACCGATTTCTACTCTTGATATGAATTCATCGCAAGTAGTTGCCCCTACCCCACAGTAGATTAGATCAACTTCAACTTCTAGTACACTGCTATAAGTGTCTTTATCGCCATTTGTTGGTTTTATCCGATACCAATAAGTGGTAAAAGCTTCAATATTAGGGTCAGACCAACTGACAGCATTGGGACCTAGGCCCATATTCTCAAGCGCTACAAACCCACTATTTGAAGAAGTAGTCGACCGTTCTATAACATAGCCCATTTCATTACCAGCAGCATCTGTCCAGCTTATGTCTATTTCTCCATTTACTTCATCTATAACCCCTATTAATCCCGTCGGTACATTTACGCTCTGAGGGCTTGCTGTTAAAGAATAGGCTGAATGCCCTTGCCGGGTAGAGAGCCCCTGAGCTATGCGTGTATATTGGTCAGGCGTGAATATGCCGCCGCAGGCATCTGGATAGTAAGACATAACGTTATCAATTGGAGGCGTATAAACGTCTCCGTTTTCATCCATTTCGTCTGTTGGAACTGAGCAGCTTCCAAAGTTGAAATTTCCACTATCGTATCTAGGGTCTGCATCTGTATCGCAGAGCAAATCACCGTTGGTGTCACAGTTGGCATTTGGGCCTGTTCGGGGAACATTTTCCGCATCGGGGTCACCAGGGCCATATTCTGTATCCTGGTGCGTATGATATAGATTAAAGTAATGCCCAAATTCATGGACGAAAGTACCATTTGCACCATTCAAAAGACAATCGGTATCCATTACGGAGCGATTGGAATAAGCAGCATTCCAAGGAAAATAAGCATATCCACAGGCATCAAAACCACCGGAGAGCCGTAGGCTATTTACGAAATAGACATTAACAGCATCTATAGCAGTCGTAAATAGAGCAACAAGATCTGCCTCTGTATCATTGCCTCCTATGTCATCATCCTCGCCATTAAAATTGTATAAATCTGTATCGTTTACATAGCTTGGAAAATCTTTGTAGAAGAATTCAATACCAGCACTAGCATAGAATAAATTCAGTTTACTCAGTGCTTTGGCAAGATCTTCCAGGCTAGGCCCTCCACTTCCTCCATCTTGGACAATATGAACCTGAATAGGAATGCCGGTGGTACCTGAGTTCCTGTTTGGCGCAATATTCGCAACATGATTCAACGTGTATTCTATTTGCTCCTGGGTAGGGTTAGCTGTACCACATCCTTCCTCCTGGGCAGTAAGGAATTGTGCAGGAAACAAAAAAAGAGTAAAAAGCAAAAACTTAAATACGGAATGGAAATGTTTAAGCATAAAACTGTGTATTAATTTAACAAGGGAGATAATTGCTATACAGGCGCCTTACCCATGGTGAATTACCAAAAGAGGCCAAATAGATGTACTTGCCCAATGCAGAGCACAGGGAAAGTAGTTTAAGCTTGTTGTTAACTGGAGAAAAGCTTCATCAACACCCGTAGTGCTGGAATGAATTTTGTGTCGTCAGAAGTCTATACAGAAGTACAAAAATACTTTATTCGGAGTAGCTTCTTATAGTGTTTGACTGGGAGAGTTGTGAAAACATAAAGATTCACTAATGTAGCACATAATTACATAAACTTGATTATTACCTAATTAAAAAAATAACCGCTATCAAAAATATGCATACGCTTGTCTTAGGCGCGACTACCAATCCTGGCCGAATAGCATTTCAAGCAATCCATCGCCTCGTAGCGAAAGAATACCCAGTAAGTGCGGTAGGAATTCGGGAAGGTGAAGTGGCTGGTATCCCCCTTCAGCAAGGCACCCCTCTCCTGGAGAAAGTACATACGGTAACTCTTTATTTAAACCCAAAGCGGCAAGAACCGTACTATGATTACATTTTAGGGTTAAACCCCAAACGGATTATTTTTAATCCTGGAACGGAAAATATTGAATTAATGGAAATGGCGAAAGCGAAAGGTATAGAGGTAGAAATAGCCTGTACTTTGGTTATGCTAGCGACAGAAGAATATGCTAAACCATCTATTTAGTCTCTGCGTTGATTTACTAACTGGGTGATGGTCGCATTAAGATTTTCTATCAATCTTGATTGTTGTTGCATCGTTTTACGAAGTTCAAAGACCTCCTCTCTGACCAAATTTTTAATATTCTGTGGAGAAGGAAGAAACGGACTAATCCGGGCTCTTACATACCATATTTCTCGGATGTCATTGAGCTTGATTGTGGTCCTTTCATAGTATAGATTATCAGAGATCAGCTCCAATTGGCGGGACTCTTTCACAAGGTTACTCACCCTTTGCACCAGTACATCAGCTCTAGTAATAATGACATAAACATAGTTGCTCTTGACACCTGTTTCCCACAAAGTAGGTTCTAAGTAACTACAGACCACCTTATCCCCCTCGAAGAGGGTTGGTTCCATACTATCTCCAGCGACATCAAAAGAACGATGTGTGCCTACTTTGTATTTATAATCGGGCAATACATAGCTGGGTAAGTCCTGTATGAAATTGGGGTCGGTGTGCTCAGCAGCATAACCAGCCTGAGCAGGGATAGGGACGTGGACGATACGTTCATCCTCATTGACGGTAGTAACGATCGTCAGAGTTCTAAAATCCTGATTTTCTTCCTCTGTCATAAACATTGGACCATCCCCGGTAAACAGGTAGACAGGATTGACCTTGTACTTGTCGATGGTTTTCTCCATAAGCGAAACAGTGGCGTCTCGCCGACCTTTCAATATTTCGCTTAAACTCTGAGGAAGGTAGTCTACAGAAAGTGCAAATTGCCTACTTGAACGCACCGTACCATCCGACTTCAGCTTGTCATGGCATTTGATGAAACGTTGTGTAACAATGTTGCTCATTCGAGAATTTGTAGCCCGCCTGAAGAATCAGGACGAAGAGAGGACCATTGGCCCAGTGTCATATATAAAACAAATATAGCAAGTTCTGTCAAAGCACCTGCAACAAAAAAGGTAATAATTAGTGAATTGCCATTTTTTTGCTTACATCGCATCAATTATTGCTAGAAAGTCGGCTGCATTCAAAGAAGCCCCTCCTACTAAGCCTCCATCGACATCAGGCTGAGAGAACAATTCCTTTGCGTTACCTGGCTTTACACTACCGCCATAAAGGATGGATGTTGCGTCAGCGATTTCTTGCCCGTATTGCTCTACAATCAAAGAACGGATAAAGGCGTGCATTTCCTGAGCTTGAGCGGGAGAAGCCGTTACGCCAGTACCAATGGCCCATACCGGTTCGTAAGCAATTACCACTTTAGAAAAATCAGCTGCACTAAGGTCAAAAAGGCCTTCTTTTACTTGCTGAGCTACCAAGGTCTCGTGATCACCAGCTTCCCGAACAGGCAGTTTTTCGCCACAGCAGAAAATAGGTAGCATGTCATCAGCTAATGTCTTTTTGACTTTGGCGTTGATCAGCTGGTTGCTTTCCTCAAAATAGTCTCTACGCTCACTATGACCAAGGATTACATATTGACAACCTACAGAACGTAGCATACCTGTTGATATCTCGCCTGTATATGCCCCACCCTCTTCTTGGTGACAGTTTTGCGCGGCTAGATAGAGGTTGTTGATATCACTAATAATATGAGACACTCCTTTCAAGTGGATATAAGGGGTACCTAAAATGGCAACGGTTTCAGAAGGCTTGAGCTTCGCCACGATCTCACGGGCGAGCGTACGCCCTTCTTCGTAGTTCTTGTTCATTTTCCAATTACCAGCAACTATATTTTTACGGTGACTCATTTGTTTCTTGTTTTTAATGTTAGTGACAAAAATACACTAAGTAAAGCGATTATCCCTTCTTCCTTACAAATTCTTTGCGGTGCCTGCCATTTGTCGTTTTTTATTCGCTCGGGATTCAATCCAGAAAGCCAGGCCAATCCCTCCGGCCACAAACAGGAGATTCCAATACCAGGCAAGTGGTTCGCGCCCTACTTCAATATAGTTTACTGTTTCAGATAATTCGTATTTATTGGCCGCCAACATATGTGCTTTATTTTTCTGGCGCTGCATTTCTCTAACTACACCTAGTACATTGCCATGTAAACGTGGCGCACAAGTGTTCTCTATATCACAATCAAGAGAGAATTCTTTGGTCCAACCGATAAACTGGGGTTGCACCTTTTCTCCTGCGTCGGCGGCGGCCATTTGTTTCTCACTAAGCAAAGGAAATATAAGTATTGCCTTATCTGCTCCGGTACGCGGAGGAACCACTATATAATCGCCGCTTTTCCAAGCTCCGGTCAACTCTACAAAATCTGCATCTCCTATACCTTTCTCCAGGGCTTCGTCCATGGTAAAGGTTCTCAATTTATGCGTCCCGAAAAACTGAGAAATAAGACTATTACAGCCGTTGATAAAAAACACAATGCAAAAGAGCATCGCGATTAATCTAAACCACATAAGCTTAATGTATTTCTAAACAATAATGTCTTCATCACTTACCACTCGTTGCTGAAAACAACGCACGATACGGGCTGGGAAATTCTCCAGAATCCGATAATCGTGGGTAGCAAACAATACAGCGGTGTTGTGTTTGTTGGCTAGTTGCCGCAAGAGCAACAATATCTCGTCACTGGTTTCAGGGTCTAGGTTACCTGTAGGCTCATCTGCCAGAATCACTTCAGGGTCGTTTAGTAACGCCCTTGCAATCGCAACCCTTTGTTGTTCTCCTCCTGAAAGCTGGAATGGCATTTTATTCTCCATTCCATTGAGGCCAACCTGTTCAAGCATGAACTGAATACGGTTGTCTCGTTCTTCTGCTTTCAACCAGCCTGTTGCCCGTAGCACAAAGTCGAGATTGTCTCTTATGCTTCTATCGGTTAAGAGGTTAAAATCTTGAAAAACGATTCCCAGCTTCCGGCGTAAAATCGGAATGGAATGCCGGTCAAGCGTTGTCAGAGAAATGTCGGTTACTTTGGCATATCCATCTTGCAGTGGCAGTGCCCCATAAAGTGTTTTTAACAGGCTGGATTTGCCGCTTCCGGTTTTACCAATCAGGTAAACAAATTCTCCTTTGGAAATCCGCAGATTGACTCCTTCCAATACCAGTTGTGTACCCTGTTGGATATTAATTTGCCGTAAATCTACTACCAAATTTGTGGTGGACATGATAACAACTTAAAGTAAAGGGAATCAAATTACTCACAATGGTATAAAAAAAATCGGGAACGATAAAACCTTGGTTTCATCCTTCCCGATTTTTAATGCTTATTTTATCAGCAGGGCTGATATTTATACTTCAGTAACCTGCTTTACAGGTACTATCCAATTGTGAGTATCGGCAATACGGCCAGAACGAAGTCCGTCAATGTAGTCTTTCAGCATTACACCGATTTTACGATCCTCTACCGGTGGTAAAGTCATACGAAAATCGCCATAAGCAATCTCTGCAACGTGAGAAACTACGGCAGCAGTACCAGCACCAAAGGCTTCCTGCAAGGTGCCTGCTTTATAAGCCTCCACCACTTCGTCAATGGTTAATGGACGCTCTTCAAAAGGAATGTTTTTCTCTGCGAGAATCTTCAAGAAACTATCACGGGTAATACCTTTTAGAATAGCACCGTCAGTGGCAGGCGTGACAACCTTTCCGTCAATAACGAAGAAGATATTCATGGTACCTACTTCCTGGATGTGTTTCATCTCTGGGCCACCCATCCAAACGACTTGGTCAAAACCTTGCTCTTGTGCAAGGTGTGCTGGCAACAAACTACCAGCGTAGTTACCGGCAGCTTTTGCTTCCCCCGTACCACCTGGTACCGCACGTACATAATGTTGTTCTACTTTTAGACTTACGGGCTTAGCGTAGTAAGGACCTACGGGGCCTGTGAAGATTACAAATTTGTATGTCGTTGATGGTTTAACACCAATAAACTCATCGGTTGCAAACATGTAAGGGCGTACATAAAGGGCACTGCCCTCTTGGGGCGGAATCCATGCAGCATCCACGTCGATTAGGCGGTGGAGTGCTTCAACGAATACATCTTCAGGGAAATCAGGCATCATCATGCGTTGCGCAGAACGGTTGATGCGCTGTGCATGCATTTCGGGGCGAAGCAATAACGGTTCACCATTTTTTCCTTTTGAGGCTTTCATCCCTTCAAAAATAGCTTGTCCGTAATGGAGCGCCATCGAAGCCGGATGCATTGAAAAGTTTCCAAAAGGAATAATACGGTAATCATGCCATTCGCCGTCGCGGTAATCCGCAACAAACATATGATCAGAAAAAACCCGTCCAAAAGGAATATTAGCAAAATCTACTTCTGCTACCTTGCTTTCCTGTACCTTAGTGACTTGGATGTTATGCTTCATTAGACAAATTATTTTTTACAAAAATACTGGATTATTCTAAATTACACAAGCAAAACAACCTTGTTTAAAACATTGTTCTAAAATAAAACCAAAAACATATTTTTTATTTTGAGTAGTAATTATTTTGATTTTCGATTATTTCGTTTCTCAGAACCCGGAAAAGCCCCTTTGCAATGGCAGGGTAATGGAAAGAGTGGAATTTTAATTATTTACAACCATTCTGAACTGGCAACTGAAGACCGAACCTTTCTCGAAAACATCCTTAAAGCTGTTAAACTCAGCCCTGTAGCGGATCATGTTTTCCTATTGGGATGTCCACCTGGAGAGCATTGGCCTTTGAGTTCTATATGCAGGGATCACGCTATTACCACTGTGTATATTTTCGGCACCCCTCTTGCTCAACTAGGTATTAGAGCAGAGCTCCCACCTTATTCTTTTACTCGGCTTGGTGACTTATCTTTGCTGCGCGCTCATGCATTGAGTACCATCCGCAAAGAGCGGGAACAAAATAAAAACGAAAAAGCCGGTTTACTCTGGCAGGCTCTCAAAGCTAAATATCTGTAAGCATTCATGGAAACTATTGTCTTTGCCACTAACAATCCAAACAAAATTAGAGAAGTCCAGCAATTACTGGGCAGCAATTATCAATTTCTAAGCCTGGAAGAAGTAGGCTGCCAGGAGGAATTGCCGGAGACGAGCCCTACGCTCGAAGGTAATGCCCTGGAAAAAGCACGCCATCTCCTACAGCACTATCATCAAGATTGTTTCTCCGAAGATACAGGTTTGGAAGTAGAAGCACTGGATGGTGCACCTGGCGTTATTACTGCCAGGTATGCTGGCCCTGAACGTGACCCTCATTCAAACATGCAAAAACTACTCCGAGAATTGGCGCCATTCCCTAATCGGAAGGCACGGTTTCGTACGGTTATAGCGCTTTTGCTAAAAGGAAAAGAATATCTTTTCGAGGGAATCGTAGAAGGAGAAATAAGTACAGAACTACAGGGAGAAGATGGTTTTGGTTATGACCCTGTATTTATGCCAGAAGGCCAAAGTCGAACGTTTGCCCAGATGAGCAAGGCTGAGAAAAATGCGATCAGCCATCGTGGGCGGGCGATTGCCAAATTGCAGGCTTTTTTGGAAAAACAAGCGGACCATGGCTAAAAATCGACTATGGGTTCTTCTTTTTGCCTTAGCTGTAGTCGTATATGGTGGAAGTCAGTACTTTCAGCAACAACGCAGTAATCGTTTTCATTCTGTATTGATGGATTTCCTGCCCAAAGACGTTGTGAAGATTGATATCCACAAAGAGGAAAGCCCTCCATTTAGTATCATTCGCTACGAAAACCGATGGCTACTAAGCCAACAGAATGTGAATGAAGCAGCATCAACAGAAGCAGTAGAAGACTTACTGAGACGGTTGCGCGATATCAGAACGTCGGCGCTTATAAGCCAACAGCAAAGCGATTGGGAAGACTTCGGTCTAGGTCCTAAACAAGGCATATTGCTGTGCTTGCATTTTGAAGAAGAAGCAAAAAGCTGCGTAAGGATCGGTCGTTATGCGTACTCCAAAGAAGACAAAGAAGTACAAGCTTATACGCGCTTGGAAGAGCAAAAAGAGGTTTTTACAATTAATGGTTTGGCTTTGAGTATGTTTAGTGGAGAATTATCAGCCTTTCGCCACAACCAACTACTCAGCGGCAAAGGAAAGGCAGACAGCCTCTATTTTGTCTCTGGTGCAAATGCCTTAAAAGCGATCCACACGGATCAAAATCAAATGCTTGTGAATGGTCAGGTGACAGGTGACAGCTTATTGTGGGTGAATTACCTCCAAGCATTAAATGATCTAAAGGGCGATGAATTTGCCGATGACATTAATGAGTTGAGTATTGATTCGCTGAGGTTTTGGCAACTTACGGTTTATCAGGGTAATGATTCATTGGTTTTAGATTGTTATCGAGACACGACTAGGAAGTCGCCCTACTTACTTCACTCTCAGCAATTTCGGAGTACCTGGATCAGCAGTGATAGCGCCGGCCTGCATGCCCAACTTATTCAACCCTGGAAAAAATGGATCAACAATCATGACTGAAATACTTTATAAATACACTCCTACTTCAGATGACCAATTCTATTTATGGTTGGGTATTATCCTTGCCTTCGCTGGATTTGGTACTGCCTATTTTTTACTAAAAAAGCCAGCCGTAGGTCGCGCATATACAAGTAATAGTATCATTGCGATGTTGGCCTTTTTTGTTGGACTGATGGCGGTAGGTACTGCTTTTTTTAGTGGCTGGAGCCTCCGGAAACAAGGAAAGGTGGAGATTTATCAAGAAGGAATACAATTTGGAGCTACTGAAATCCCCTATACTGAAATCAGGAAAATTTATGTTAAACAGGACAAGAGCGCTTCCGTTTTCCAGGCACAAGGTGCTACCACAACCATCAACTACCTGGTCATAGAGCAAGAGGGAGGTAAAGTTCATGCCATCTCAGAGGAGTACTTCCCCATTGGAGAGATCATGGGCAGGATCAAAGAGATAACCAAAAAAGAATAAGCTGGATAAATGAATTTACTGCAAAGCATTTTAGAGTCGAAGTGGCTGGAGCGCAGCAAACGACAATTAGGGAAATTGACCGGCTTGCATATTAAGATTAAACGATTTACTGCTTCGGCAAGTGAACCAAAGCGGGTTGCAATGTTGCTAAAGGATCAAGGAATTGATCTGGTCATAGACATTGGTGCCAATACTGGACAGTTTGCCGAGTCGCTCTACGATTTTGGTTACCGTGGACGTACCATCTCCTTCGAGCCGGTACCCGATGCCCATAGGGAAATTAGCGCCAGATCCGCAGCCTACCCACAGTGGACAGTCGCCGAAAGGATGGCCATTGGTGAAAAGGACGGCGAAATAGAATTCCATATAACGGACGATACTAAATTCAGTTCGGTCCTCCCTATTGAGGACAGCTATTCTGCGCATAATACTAAATCTGCGATTGTCAAAAAAGAGTTATTGCCAATTCATCAATTGGATAGCGTAATTGAAAAATATGCTCCGGATTGGGAACAATCAACTATTCTTTTGAAGATTGATACCCAGGGTTATGAACAGCAGGTAATTAGTGGCGCTCCTAAAGTAATGGCTAAAGCAAAGGGATTGAAAATAGAAATTCCTATCTATAAAATTTACCAGCATGCTCAATTGGGGTTTTACGAAACCCTTCATTTTGTGGAAAAAGAAGGGTTTCAGCCTTTTAGTTTCCATGTAGAAGGCGTCGATTTGCCTACTGGCCGCGTTAATACAATGGATGGCCTGTTTTTTAGAACAAAATAACACCGAAGTTATCTGATGAGAAATCTGGTTTGTATAAATCTGCGCATCTGGGGTTTGATATTCACTATCAGCAGTGCTTTTTCTGTAACCAGTTTCGGTCAGCCTCTTTATGAGGAACAAGGAGCCGACCGGGTAATTCGCCTCTCTCTTGGACATCTATTTGACCCACTGACTCCAGGGCCACACTTAAGTTATGAGCATCGTACCCGGGGAAATATCTATTTGCGACACGAAGTAGGTGTTTTCTTTGATTACAACTATCCCGATCAGGAATCACTTCAAGACCTTGGTGGATTTAGGTTGCGTACAGCACGCCGGAAATATCACAACAACCCAGGGATTATCCGGCAGCGGCACTACCACGAATTTGCTTTTGATTATCGGTTATTGAATGCTCGAGTAGAGGGGGATTTTATACGTGGTGGCTTCAATGGCTTCACACAAAGAATCCCTTATGGTATTGTACAGCATAGTTTCTCCTTAAATTACATTCGGGGCTTTTGCGCTATATTTGGAGAACACTGGCAGCTGGATTTGGGCTTAGGTGTGGGCTTGCGCCTAAATAATCGCAATTATGAAGAAGTTCCCGAAGGAGCGATCTTTGACACCAATGGCTCCCTTTTCTGGCAATACGGTGCTAGAGAACCTTGGCATCTTACTTTATCTGTACCTATGATTCTAGCGCTTGGTTATCAATTTTAATTTTTGAAAGATCCGCTCAAAATATTGCAGCATTACTGGGGATACCCAGAGTTCAGGCCACTACAGGCCGAGATCGTTGATGCTATTTTGAAGGGCAAAGACACCTTGGCACTTTTACCTACCGGCGGCGGAAAATCCATTTGTTTTCAGGTGCCAGCTTTGGCAAGCGAAGGTGTATGTCTGGTTGTTTCTCCATTGATTGCACTGATGAAAGATCAGGTGCAGCAACTCCAGCAAAGAGGAATCAAGGCCGAGGCCATATATTCAGGACTTACCCATGCTGATATTGACCGAATTGTCGACAATGCGGTTTACGGCCACCTCCAACTTTTATACCTTTCTCCTGAACGTTTGCAGTCTGATATCATCAAAGAACGTTTGCCCAAGATGCCCCTGCGGATGATTGCCGTTGATGAAGCTCACTGTATCAGCCAGTGGGGCTATGATTTCCGCCCTGCGTATCTGGAAATTGCGGCGGTTAGAGAACTTGTTCCCGATGTGCCCATTATTGCGCTTACCGCTACCGCAACACCTGAAGTTGCCACTGATATTCAAGAAAAATTGCTTTTCAGAAAAGACAAAGAAGTCTTTCAGAAGAGTTTTGTAAGAGAGAATCTTGCCTATGTCGTACGACAAGCAGAAGGCAAGATTGCACAACTCGTGAACATCTTAGAAAATGTAAAAGGTAGCTCCGTTGTATATGTTCGAAGCAGAAGACGTTGCAAAGAGATCGCCGTAGAGTTGGTGCGAAGAAAAATTGCGGCGAGCTATTACCATGCAGGCTTGGAAATGGAAGAGCGTTCTACTCGACAGGAGGCCTGGATTGATGGACGGATTCGGGTAATGGTGTCTACTAATGCTTTTGGGATGGGAATTGATAAAGCCGATGTGCGCTCTGTTGTTCATATTGACATTCCAGATAGCCTTGAAGCTTATTTTCAAGAGGCTGGCCGTGGTGGTCGCGACGGTGAGAAAGCATACGCCGTCCTCCTTTATAGCCGCGATGACAAAGACCGTCTTCTACGGAATTATGAACTTTCCTTCCCTCCTCTTGAGGAGATTCGCAGGGTTTATCGCGCTCTGGGTAGCTATCTTCAATTGGCTACAGGTGCCGGAATTGGCCGGAGTTATGATTTTGACCTTGCGCAATTCGCACAAACGTATCAGCTTGATGCAGTCGTTGTCCATCATTGTCTAAAAGTGTTGGAACAAAACAGTTGGCTAATGGTAAGCGATGCGGTGTATGTGCCTGCTTATTTACAAGTCATCGTTAACAAAGATGTTTTGTACGATTACCAGTTGAAGCACAAGAAGCTAGATCGTATTTTGAAAATCATTTTGCGCACCTATCAAGGGGCTTTCAACCATCCGGTAAAGCTCAAAGAACCACAGCTTGCCAAGTTTCTAAAAATCAGCACCAGTCAATTGCGCCAAGGTTTACAAAGGATGCATACTGCTGGTATCGTGCGTTATCGCCCAGCAAAGGACAGTCCCCAAATCACATTGTTACGTGACCGCGTGGCTGCTGAACACCTTTCAATAGACTTGCCAGCTTATCGCATTCGCAAAGAACGGCACCTCACGAGAGTCAAAGCCGCTATTCGTTATGCAGAAAGAGATATCTGTAGGTCGCAGCAACTGGTTCGCTACTTTGGCGAAAAGGGCAGTCAGCCATGTGGACAATGTGATGTTTGCTTGTCGCGAAAAAAAGAAGGGTTATCTATCAGCGAACATCAACAACTAGCTAAACGTATTGAAGACTTACTCGCTCAAGAGAGTATATCCTTGGATGAACTGGTCGATCGCTTCGCGAATGTACGTGAAGAGGATGTACTTACTAGCTTGAGCTACCTTATGGACGAAGGATTTGTTGAGAAAAACCAGGAAGGAACGCTTATTTGGCGAAGTCGCTAAGAGAGTACAACATTTCTAAACAGGCTGCTTATGTTTAGGGCGTAGCCTCCTGAATAATTTACTGATACTTGCCGTCAATCCACTCAGGTCAAAAAGTTTACTGTCGGCCATAGCTTTGATGGTCAACCAAACACCTATAGGCGACAAAACAATGCAAGGCAACCAAGCCGCCAGGGAGGCAGGCACCAGTAAGGTCTCCGCAATTTTTCGACAGAAAATGGTTAGAACAATAAACACGATAAAAGCCACTACACTTACCAAAAGCGGGTAGCCGAACCCACCTTTCCTGACAATGGCTCCCAATGGTGCACCAATAAAAACAAAGATAATACAGACCACTGCCATACTGTATTTGGTATGCATTTCATATATGTGCTTGACCTTGTCTTCTTTGGTCCTACTCAGAGATACTTCCGCTTGCTCAGCTTGGTTAATAATCGCCCGGGCACTTGATTTGGCCTTGGTCATGAACCTTCGCCGCTCGGCAGGTGTGAGGACCTCCAGCCAGGCAGTGACAGAGGTAATCGTGTCGTTAAAACGCTCTAAGGGTACTTGGGGCTGAACTTTTGAAGAGTCGACTTTTGTCTCCATGCCCGCAGCTTTCTTAATAGCGGCGGCTTTTGCCATTCTCTCTTTTTGATCGGTAGTTTTTTCTAAAGCGATTAGTTTTTCGCGTTCATCCGTTCGATTTCGGCCTGCGCTTGACATACGCTGCGAGTAACTTTCTAGACGTTGTACACTGTCGGTTCCCATTTTTTCTAATAGCCGCAAGCTATCAGCCAGGAGGGAGTCTTGCATAGTATCTTCATTGGCTAAGCTATCCTGCTCTGCATCTATTTCAGACAGTTCATCCTCCTCTGGCTCTAGTTGTGCTTGTGGGTAAAGGCTATCGACAGGAAGAACACTAAAGTGCGTTCCAACCTGCTTGGCAAGATTCAAATAGCGTTGATCTATGCGTTTTTGGATGGTGTCTATCTGACTAGCAAGTTGACTGATACTCATCATGGACCTATTTTGGCTAAATAGATCGGGATTGGTGATATCCATATTGAATTCACTCAAATCGAAGACCTTATTCCAGGATTTAAAGGCCGTACGTATAAAAGGAGCTCCTTTACCGGTATTTCGCCCAGTGGGCCTTGATTCTATGTACTGATGCCCATTGTACAATTGCATCACAAAATAGCTACCGTCTTTGGTGGAGAACATTTCGCCTGATTCTGCAATCACCTGCGTAAGCTTTCCACTATTGGCTTCTGAATGATCATATATCAGGATATCGCTAATCGTTCGACCGTCGCTGCCCTTCTCCCCTATTCTGATGGCGTAATTCCCGAAGTCGTCGTTGAAAACGCCCGTTTCCATGCTCATGGTGGGCTTCTTTTCCCGGATATCATACATCCGAGATCCAAACTGGAGATTTGCTACAGGAATAATATAGTCGTTACACAAGTAGGAAACAAAAGTAGCAATACTACCAAAGACGATAATCGGGCGCATGACGCGTAAGAGAGAGATTCCCGCAGACTTCAGGCTGGAGAGTTCATAACGTTCCGCCAAACCTCCCATGACCATTACTGCAGAAATGAGGATAGCCAAAGGCAGTGCCATAGGAACGAGGCCTACACACTTGTAAGCCAGCAATTCCATGATAACAAAGATACTCAAACCTTTGCCGGCAATGTCATCGATATACACCCAAAGAATTTGCATCAGGAGCACAAAGGTTGCAATACCGAACGTCACCAAAAAGGGACCAATGAAGCTTACCAGTAAAAGGCGGTCAATTTTTTTCAAAAGCTAAAATTGTGAGAAGCAGCACAAGGCATCCAGTCGTTTTCCCCTTCAACTTCTCCTTGCCGCAGAGAGACGGAGACACAGAGGTTTTTGCAAAGTGCGAAGTACTGCAAATTTTCGTACCGCAAAGGTAACGCTCCAAGGGCCAAAAGAGATGCGTTGCTGCTATATTTTAGGAAAAAGACTGTTTTTGTCGAAAAAAATATCAGCCATCTGTAACAAACGCCAATTTCGTCTCGTCGAGGAATTGAAAACGGATAAATCCACAAATGGACTGGATGGAATTCAGAGAACAAATATGGCCCATTAAAGACCGACTCTATCGCCTGGCGTTGCGGTTGGTCAATGATAGGGCGGAAGCAGAGGATGTTGTACAAGAGGTAATGGTCAAACTATGGCAGCAAGGGAAAGATTTGCTACTTATTAAAAATATGGAGGCCTGGTGCCTTCGGATGACTCGCAACCAGGCTTTAGATAAGCTGAAAGGTGGTTATCGAAAAAGAAGGACAGAAATTACAGATAATCTTCCCCAGTTCACCGTGAAAGATGGCCCCGATCAGCAATTGGAATGGAAAGACACCTACCAGCAAATCCGGGCGATCATACAAAACCTACCAGAGAATCATCGCTCGGTTGTACAATTGAGAGATATCGAAGGAATGAGTTATCAGGAAATTGCGGATGCTTTAGAAATGACGATGCCGCAGGTAAAGACCAATTTATTTCGGGCAAGAAAAGCCCTTCGTGAAGCACTATTAAAACAATCTTCCTATGGACTATAATACAGCAAAAACACTACTCAATCGATATTTTGAAGGAAACACTTCTTTGGCTGAAGAAGAAGCATTACGCAGCTACTTTCAGCAAGAGGTTTTACCAAAGGATATGGAACCTTACCGCTCCCTATTTCAGTTTTTTGCGATAGCTGGAGAACAGAAAGTAAGTGAAGCGTTTTCGGATCGACTCGAATCAATTCAGAAAAAGGAAACCAGCCGATTGGTACAATTTAGAAAACCGATGTCCAGGTGGTTAGCGATCGCAGCAATGATTACACTAGCACTTGCTGTTTGGCTATTAGCTCCAAGTGGCGAATCAAATAAGCAACAAGCTACTATAGATTGGTCCCAGTTTGAGCCTAAGAATGAGGAAGAAGCCATACGTGTAACAACGGCTGCTTTGCAGAAAACAAGTGCGTCTTTACGTCGCGGTATGAATGTAGCTACTAGTGAACTGCAAAGTGTCAAGAAATTGGTGCAGCCCTGGTGATTATTAGCTACTTGATACATAGTACAGGCTGTTTTAATACCCAAGTGAATAATAGCTCTGAAGTAAACCCAATTTAAACAAAATCGAAATTAAAATTACAGCAAATATGAAACAGTTTTTTGCATTAGCCCTGCTTTGTCTGGGCACAATGAGCCTCTTTGGGCAGGCCAACGCCATCGATGATTATTTCCAGGATTACGTGGAGGATGAGCAATTTTCGGTCATCTACATCAGTCCTCGCCTATTTCAGATGTTTGAAAAAATAGGCGGCGAAAAACTCGAATTGGATGATGATGAAGCTGCCGCCTTCATGGATTTAGCTACCGATCTTCGTGGCCTCCGCATTCTTAGCACAGACGTTACGCCGGAGAAATACTTCAATGAAGCAAAATCAAAAATTAACACCAAAACCTACGAAACACTGATTACAATCAGGGAACGTAATGGTGGAAACACAGAATTCCTATTGCGGGAAGACGACAAGGGGAATCTCCAGGAACTACTATTCCTATCTTATGGAGAAAGTGAGTTTACCTTAATGAGCTTTGTTGGCCCCTTGAATCTTGATAAAATCATCAAGCTGGCCAACGAAATGGACGAGGACAATTGACGTGAATTTTGCCTTTTGTGTTCCTAAAAAGCAGGGATAGTTCAAGGCAAAACTCACAGTACTAGGCACTTAGTATAGGGTATAGGGATTTTTAAAAACCCTATACGGCTGCTATATCAAAGCCCCTCTATCTAATACCTGTTCCAGATTCTTTCTCGCAAACCTGACTTAAGTAATCACCCGGCGCTTTTTGTGCGCCCAAAAAACTAAAAGCATGAAACCATTAATGATGCTAATCGCTCTTTCCTTGAGCACCTTTATCCTATCAGCACAGAATAATGTTATCAACTCTTTTATTGAAAAATACAAGGGGTTGGAAGATGTCACCCACGTAAATATTAGCGGTGGGCTGCTCGATTTTATCAGCAAAGCCACTGACGAGGATGGAGAGCGGACCTTTTTGTCAAAACTCAATCATTTGCGTGTGCTGTCCGTGCCTAATCGCTCAGATATTGCAGCTTCCGACCTCACGGCACTGCGACAAAGCATCCAAGCCAATAATTATGAAGAACTCATTAGAATTCGTGACGGAAAAGACCTGGTATACATTTATCTCCATGAAAACAAAGATGAGGTGATTGAAGAACTCATTGTTCTGGTCGAAGACCCTGAAGAGGTTACACTGGTAAGCCTGAGTGGGTTGATGTATTATCAGGATTTGCAAAAACTAGAGCTTGATGGGGAGGCTGGAGAGGCATTGAATAGATTGCCTAGTAAGGAAGAGCCGCGTCCTTAAAAACGGTTTTAAGAAAGACTAGAAAATACCTGCCTATCTCATGTAGAAATAGGCAGGTATCTTTTTCTACCTAGCTCTTAGGTACTGTTACTACCTAAGAGCTAGGTAGCAAGTATCATTAAAATTAGGTATTATTTAGATTTAGTCTAAATAAGTATAAATTGTTTTCTACGTTTGTGTCAACATAAAAATAACACAAGCATGAATCAACAATACATTTGTCTATTAGCATTACTCTTTACAGGATGTTGCCTTAAAGCACAAGTGGAGGAAGTTAGTATCGGTGCCAGTTATTCCAACCAGGTATTTTACCAGATTCAGGATGGGAGTACGACAAGCATAGCCCATGAAGATTGGGATATTGCTTTTGGGGTAGCTCCGCAAAGCGCAGGCATTTTTGTAAACGAAGGAGTGTCGGCTAGCTTTGGAGCTCCGGCGCCAGAAATTTCTGTTTTCTTCAGTATCGACGAGGATTTTTCAACTGCTGACACGCTGAATATCATTGAGCAGGTTTTTAATCCGGAGGTCAGTTGGGAGTCAGGTGCATTTAACAGCATCGCTAGTGCAGACAACCCTTTTGACTTAGGCTGGGGAACGTATAATCCTAGTAATCATACGATAAACAGCAACTATATTTTCTTTATACATCTACGCAATGGAGTTTGGCGTAAACTAGAGATTCAATCTTTAGCCAACAATGTCTATTCCTTCCGTCATGCTAATCTTGATGGTACAGATGAAGTCAATGTACAAATCACAAAGGATGATTTCACGGGCAAGACACTCGCTTATTATTCTTTTGCAAGTAATGAAGTAAAGGACCTGGAGCCAGCTCATTGGGATTTACTCTTCACCCGTTATTATTCTCCGCTTGATGATGGCGAAGGTGGTATCATCGAATATCAGGTGGCTGGCGTTCTATCAAATCAGAATGTTGCAGTAGCACAAGCCGATGAGGTAAATCCTTTTACCGTTTCCTTCCAGGATTACCTAGCGGAATTTCAGGACACATTGAATACCATTGGCCACGATTGGAAATTCTTTGATTTTACTACAGGCTGGGGTATTCAGGAAGATCAAGTATTCTTCATTAAAACAGCAGCTGATAGTATCTGGAAAGTTCAGTTTTTGGATTTTTCCGGCTCTTCTTCAGGCATCACGACCCTAATGAAAAGCTACGAGGGGCTATTGGTTAATAGTGATGACTTGCCTGACATGTCAGATAATCTTTCTGTTTTTCCGAATCCAAGCAATGGAGAGATTAACCTCCGCTGGACGGTTAATTCAGCTCATTCTCAGCATCAAAAGCTGGAAATCATTGATGCTTTAGGCAAGGTTGTTTATCATGAAACGATCCCCACACAAATTGGCCTGAATACCTACCAATTGTCAACAGCACTTCCATCGGGGCATTACCACCTAAGGATTCAAGATGGGCAAGCGCAAATTGTTCGACCATTAATCATAACACAATAGTCGTTTCTCTCTTTAATAGCTGCTTGTAGTTGCGAGGCAACTACAAGCAGCTATTCTTAAAATAAAAATAATGAAGCATTTTCCAGCTAGAATTTTCTTCTTACTAATGGCTATAGGAGTGGTGGCTTTTTCCACTACTTCCTGCTTTCACGACACTACCTCGGATGTCTCCGGTTCAAATACCGGAGACACTTTAAAGCGGATTGTGTCTCTTGATGGAATGGTGACAGAATTGCTCTACCAATTAGAATTAGGAGAGCAAATTGTTGGTATTGATGTAACGAGTACTTATCCCGAAGAGGAACTAAAGGGTAAACCTCAACTTGGGCATGTCAGTCAGCTAAATGCAGAAGCGATTTTAGCCTTGCGCCCTGATTTAATCATTTGCAAAAAACAGGATGTAAACACCCCTGTATTGGCACAGCTTATTTCTGCTGGTGTGAACGTATTTGGGATTACGACTACTACGCACTTTAACAATGCTGTAGAGGTGGCTCGACAGTTACAAACGAAACTGTCAATTTCGGAAGCAAGTATAGGAGAGCTGACTCAAAACATTGCCCTAGACAGTCTGCGTTTGGCTAATCTCCTGAAAGAAACAACTCATCAGCCCAATATTTTATTCTTATATGCTCGTGGAACAGGCCGACTCTTTGTAAGTGGGAGCGGTACGCCCGTAGCTGCTATGCTGGAAAAAGCAGGTGGAAGAAATGCTGTCACAAACTTCTCTGATTACAAAGAGTTGAGCCCCGAAGCATTGCTAGCTGCTAACCCTGAAGTACTGTTACTATTTGAAAGCGGCCTGAATAGTTTAGAAGGAATGGATGGCCTTGGAGAAATACCCGGAATGGCACAAACCACTGCTTATCAGCACAAGCGAGTCATCACGATGGACGGCCACTACTTGAGTTCTTTTGGCCCAAGGGCGGCTCAAGCGGCCTACGATTTGGCGCTTCAGTTACAGACGTTTAGTCAAACCGAGCTTTAAATGAGGGTAGGCAATAGAATTTATTGGCTGCTTTGGGCAGGATTGATTCTCAGCATTCTGGGAAGCCTGATGTTTGGTGCCTACGCGATGAATAGTACGGAATTATTCAAAGGACTCTTTTCCTTTTCAGGCCCCAAAGGGGAAATAGGAGAAGGTTTCCTTATCTATCATATTCGCCTTCCCAGGGTGTTGCTTGCAGCATTGGTTGGAGCCGGATTGGCGAGTGTAGGTGCAGCCATCCAAGGACTTTTCCGCAACCCGTTGGCAGACCCTACCCTGATAGGTGTCTCAAGCGGAGCGGTATTATTTGCCGTCTTGGCGATTGTTCTTACGAAAAGCTACTGGTCTACCCTACCCGATTGGATACAGCAAACCTCCGTAAGTCTATCTGCCTTTATTGGGGGCGTCATCACTACTTTTGTTGTTTATGCGATCTCGAAAAAAGACCAGCATGTTTCTGTCATGACCATGCTACTGGCAGGAATTGCTATCTCAGCTTTAGCAAGTGCAATTGTAGGGGTATGCATCTATCTTTCAGATGACCAGCAATTAAGAGATATTACTTTTTGGACTTTAGGAAGCTTAAGTGGAACAAATTGGCTTCAGGTAGGTATTCTTTCTCCTCTGGTGGTCGGAGGGCTTTGGTTGTTAAACAAGCAAGCAGCGACAATCAATGCTTTGTTACTAGGAGAAAAGGAAGCAGCTTACCTTGGTGTGAAAGTGGAAAGTGTGAAAACACTGATCATTTTAATAGCAGCTTTAATCACAGGTGTTTGCATCTCCTTTACGGGAATTATTGGTTTTGTAGGACTCATCATTCCACATTTTCTTCGCCTTATTTTGGGAAGTAATTACACTCAACTTCTTCCGAGTTCTGCCATACTAGGAGCTCTGTTTTTGGTAATCACCGATACTTTTGCGCGGACCATTGTTGCTCCAGCAGAACTGCCATTGGGTATTATCACGGCATTAGTTGGGGCACCTTTCTTCCTTTGGCTGATTTACAGGACCAATAACAACCAAGTAATGCTATGATTAACCTTAGGAACATAAGCCTTCAAAGGAATGGGAAGCAAATTCTGGAGAGCATTGACCTTGATTTGCCGCCTGGGGCGCTTACAATGATATTAGGCCCCAATGGAGCAGGAAAGACCAGCTTGTTTGAAATACTAACAGGTCAACTTACACCACAAGGTGGGGTAATCACCTGGGAAAATGCGTTGTTTGGCAACTGGTCTGCAAAAGAAATGGCCATCCGGAGGACGGTACTTTCTCAGCAAATGCACGTCAATTTCCCCATCCAGGTAGAAGACCTGATAGGTATGGGAAATTATGCGGTACGCAACCTTCTGAAAGACGAAGAGCATCGCAGTATTGTCCGCTATGCTTTACGCAAAGTTGGTATGACTGCTTTCAGAAACAGAAGCTTTCCTAGCCTATCTGGTGGTGAGCAACAACGCGTCTTGTTGGCAAAATGTATTGTTCAGCTCGAAAGCAATTACTGGCGCCCACATACACAATATTTATTCCTGGATGAGGCGACTGCTAACCTTGATATTAAACAAAAACACGAGGTGATGCAATTGGTGAAAAACATTATCCAGCGAAGAGGAATCGGTGTAGTTGCCATCGTTCACGACCTGGGGCTTGCTGCTACTTATGCAGACCGAATCATATTACTAAAACAAGGTAAGGTATTGGCACAAGGCGACTGTAAAGCCACTTTAACTCCTACCAATATCTCTAAAACATTTGAACTTAAAAGTCACCAAATTCCCACGTTGTTCTCGAATAACCTCACACATTTAGCGTAAAATCATTCTAATACTCGAGTAAATGAACCATTCATCTGGACACGAATCGGATATGATAAATGTTATTATCCATGACGAATTTGGGTACATCGTTCGATGCTCTGGTTGTGGCGTTTTACAAATTGCCTTTGGCAATTTTTGTGTAGATCAGTCTTTCCCTGAGTTCCAAAGGCTTGCAGAAACCATAGCACTAACACTAAAGAAATCTCAAAGTAACAAGGAGTCCTCCTTACTTAAATCAATTTATTTACCCACACCATACGCTGGATTTAATTTGCTATTCACTTTTCATGAGCTAAAGAAATTGAATGACATGCTACAAACTGCACTGCTTATCATTCAAGCTGAATTACTGGCGAGTGACCACAAAACTGATAATTACAATGACTTCAATTGAACTACTTCTGCGCGACAAGCAGACCATTATTGCTGAAACTCCCCGTATTCGCCAGCGAAATTTGGCAGCGAAACTAGGTATCAGCGAAGCTGAGTTGCTTACGCTTGCTCCGGATAGTACCGTTATCCGACTTTCTGGCGATTGGAAATTACTCTTGCCGAAAATCAAGCGCATGGGCTATGTGATGGCCCTTACCCGTAACGAAGCTTGTGTACATGAGCGAAAAGGTGTTTACGATAACATCAATTTTTACGGAGGCCCAGCCAACATGGGCGTAGCAGTCAATCCAGATATTGACCTTCGTTTTTTCATGAATGAGTGGGTACATGCGCTTGCTGTAACCATGGATCGGGGTAAAATGGGGATGCTCTATTCTTTCCAATTTTTTAACGGGGAGGGAGAAGCTGTTCACAAAATATTCTCTACGGAGAAGTCAAATATTGATGTTTACCACCAGTTGGTTGCTGAATACCGGGCAGAAGACCAGTCTCCATTATTTCCATTGCCAAAGAAAGAAGAAGCAAGCACTCAGGAAACAACGAAAGAAGATGTTGATGTGGAAGCATTTCAGCAGGAGTGGCTCAACCTCAAGGATACGCACGACTTCTTTGGTTTGCTGAGAAAGTACGGTCTTAGCAGAACCCGTGCGCTTGAATTAGCTCCTTTAGGCCATAGCCAGGCCGTGCCTGTAGATTTTTTAAAGGAAGTTCTCCAATACTGTGCAGCGCAAGCGATTCCTATCATGTGTTTTGTCCACAGTAAAGGTTGTGTTCAGATTCATACCGGTGAAGTAAGCCAGCTTAAGGAATTGGGAGAATGGTACAACATTCTGGACCCCGCTTTTAACCTTCACCTAAATATGGAAATGGTCAAGAAAGCCTGGATCGTTAAAAAACCAACAGTAGACGGTATCGTCACCAGTTTGGAGCTTTTTGATGAGGATGGCGAACTTATCGTTTACTTTTTTGGTGCACGCAAGCCAGGAAAGCCAGAGTTAGAAACTTGGCGAGAAGCCATTAACCAATTTTCTCTGAGCTGCTAATCAGAAACTGATGAATAAAATACCCAAGCTACTCCCGTTTGCGCTCTTGTGTTGCAGCACGCTACTTGCACAAGTAGAAAATGATTCAATAACTTGGTCTCTTGCTATTGAAGACATTGTCGTGACGGCTCAATTTGCCCCCACTGCCAAGGAAAATGCGGTGCATGAAGTTAAAGTAATCGAAATCGAGGACATTACTCGGCAAGGCATGAACAACCTGGCAGAGGTACTTACCCAGCAGTTGAATTTTCGCGTAAGCAACGACCCTATTCTCGGTAGCGGCGCACAAATACAGGGCGTTGGAGGAGAGAATGTACAAGTAGCTATCGACGGTATTCCAGTTATAGGGAGGGTCAACGGCAATGTTGACCTTTCCCAAATAAAACTTTCGGATGTAGATCACATAGAGATCGTTGAAGGAGCACTCTCTGCCCAATATGGCAACAATGCCGCTGGCGGTGTCATCAATATTATCACAAAAAAAACGCAACTCAACAAATACAATGTTTCGCTTGCTAGCCAATTTGAGGACATTGGGATCATGAATTATGACGCTTTGTTCTCTGCCCGTTTTGATCGTTTTTTTTTCAGTGCCAGCGGAAGTCATTATCAGAGCCAATTTGAACCCAATGATAGCCTCCGGCTTATTGAAACAACAACCTTAGCTGATGGATCAACGCTTCAACAACGGAAATTTCCATGGAATCCAAAGGTACAGAACAGCCTCAATGGCAAATTGACTTATCGGCCCAATGACTCGTTTGACATTACCTACCAGCAACGTTACTTTACGGAATCTGTTTTTCTTTACGGCCCTGTAAAGCGGCCATCTTTCAATCCTTATGCTTTTGATGAAACCTACCTCACCAATCGCCATGATCATACACTGTCTCTAAATACCTGGATGTCTTCCTCGTTGTATTTACAATCACAAACGGCACTGAACAGCTTTACGCGAACCAAACAATATGAACGGTTGGAATTGGAAAGCGGTGAATCTACTCCCGTTTCGGCAGAACAAGACACCTCACGGTTTACCTCAATCCTGCATCGTACGAGTATCAATACCGCAAGTCAGCGAAAAATCAATGGACAGTTCGGCGTAGAATATCTTCGAGAAATGGCTTTTGGCCGCCGACTTATGGATACTTCGGCTGTTGATCTGAATGAACCTAGCCAACAAAACATTGCGTTCTGGCTTGGGGCTCGCTGGACACCAATCACAAAACTGATCCTTCAAGCGAGCCTTCGATATGGTCATAACAGCCAGTTTGACCACCCAGTGTTGCCAGCTTTAAACCTGCGCTGGAACATAACAGAGGATTGGACGCTAAAGTCCAGTTATGCACTAGGGTTTCGTGCGCCTTCTATCAAAGAATTGTACTTCAACTTTATTGATATCAATCATTTCATTGTCGGTAATAATGAATTGCAGGCAGAGTATTCAAACAATGCCAGATTGAGCCTTGATTATCGTAACAACCTAGGTAACAACCAATTGCTTCGTTTTGGGGTAAAAGGCTTTTACAATGCTGTCAGGAATAAAATAACGCTGGCAGAATTTTCGCCACTGCAATACAACTACCAAAACCTCGAAACATACGATACACATGGGCTAAACTTCACGGTCAATTATGAGTCGGAAATCATTTCTTGTGAAAGTGGCTTTTCAATAACCAATATTGCCAATGATTTTGCAGAAGAGACCAGCTATGAACCTACTTTTGTTCCCGTAGCCGAAGTGCAATCCCAGCTATCTATCTGGATTCCTAAAGTAGACATTGACTTCTTGGTTACGCATCGTTATATTGCACGGCAGCAGCGATACTATCTTTATGAAGACGAGGTTTTGCTTGGGTTCATTGGCCGAAACCATCAGCTAAATGCCACTTTAAACCGTCAGTTTTGGCAAGAAAGAATACACCTTAGTATTGGTGCTAAAAACCTGCTCAATCAATCGAGTCGATCACTAAGCGGAGCGAGTAATTCTGGCGATGTACATGGTGGCAGCGGACAATCTATACTTACGGGTTTCGACCGCAGCTATTTTGTCCGATTGCAATTCTCATACGGAAAATAAGTGAGCGTATAAAACCAAATTGCCCCCTCTTATTTTAGCTCGAAATACCAGGGGGTTACTTTCCGCTATGGTCTCTCCCCTTGCTTTCTCCCTGCTGGAATTCCTGTTCTAGTTCTTTTTGTTCCCGTAATTCATCCTCGGTAGCTTGGGTGTCGAGTAGTGCATTCAAATCTGGTTGCCCGGCATCTACCCAAGCCGTAAACCAGGAACTGCCAATGGCCAGAATCGCATCTTGCATTCGTGTTTCCACCATGCCATCCATGGCTTGCTCGTAGACCTTTGCGTAGTCTTCGCACTGGGTACGGATCGAACGGCCCAATCGCTCTTCAAAGCAAAATTGTTGATCGGGCGGGATTGTTTGGCTCAGCCTTTTTTCGATAAGGAGAACACTGTCCAATAACTTATGACTGTCTAAGACGGCAGTCCAGAAATAATCATTTTTATCGCGGATATACTCTGCTTTGCCCACAAAATAATCGTAGCCTTTGTCGGCAAAAAGCTCAGGTAGACGACTTTCCCAAAAGGCATGAATACCTACTTGGTTAGTCATCTCGCCGTTATAGTTTTCAGTGGTGTGAAGAGGTACATGTGCATCGCCGATATAGTGGCCGATTTCTGAACATATCCTCAGAATAGATCGGGCATCTCCTCGTTCAAAAGCCCTGGTGAGTTGTCGCTGAGTAGCCTCCAAGTGATAAGGAACGATGCCGTATTCTGAAAAATGATCAATGGCCTCTACCCTGCTAAAAGTCTCTGCGGGCCAGCCAAAAAGTGCTGCTGTTGCGGCAGGTGATGGCAACCATTCGTCTTCGTAGTACTGTGGTTGAATTTCCTCCTGCCAATAAGTCTTGTAATCTTTCAGCGACAAATAGAGCGGCAGATCAGGATGGTTAACTTTTAACAAGGCGGTATCTCTGCCGTTATTTGCTCTTAATATAGAAGCTACTTCCACAACCAGGGTGTCAGTAGAACCAGCTTTGATCATTCTTAACTCGCCGTAGCGCAACAATGCTTCTGTCCAGTTGCGGGGCACCTCAGGAAAGGGATGGACGCCCCAATGGTCAATGTCAATATAATGCCGTACGGCTTCATGCTTGGTGGCATAGCGGCGTTTGTCAGGATCTACGGCATGATCGGTAACGTACTCGATATGGTGGCGAAAGAAGGGCATCATTTCCGGTGGCAGGGTGAATACCGCCATTCTATTAATTCGGCGATGACCGAAAAAGCCCCATTCCTCCATCGCTGTGTCGCTTAATGTAAATGCGCTTAGCAAGGTAAACATCAACAATAAAAATAGTATACCCGGCTTTAAAAAAGAAGATGTCGATTTGGCCACAGCTTTGAATTTAAAGGACTTTGATATGAAAAACACTTGAACCATATAAGTTATATAAGGAAATATAAATCCCCCTAATTTACTCAAATGACGATGTTTGAGAATTTCTATTCTGCAATCTCAAACAAAGTCCCTGTACGTCCCGGAGGGACGAGGCCAAGATGGCGGTAGGTTTTTTCAGTAGCCTCTCGCCCTCGGGGTGTTCGTTGGATATAACCTTCCATAATCAGGAAAGGTTCGTGGACTTCTTCGATGGTGCCAGACTCCTCTCCTACTGCGGTAGCGATGGTCGTGATTCCAACCGGGCCACCTTTAAATTTGTGGACGATTGCACTCAATATCTTGTTGTCCATTTCATCGAGGCCGCCTTCATCAACATTAAGGGCTTCCAGGCCATACTTTGCAATTGCCACATCTATGTTTCCGTTGCCTTTTACTTGAGCAAAATCCCTGATTCGGCGTAATAGAGCATTGGCTATACGAGGTGTGCCTCTGCTTCGGCGGGCGATCTCCATTGAGCCTGGGCCATTGATGGGCACTTGCAGAATTCCGGCAGAACGAATAATGATTTTACTTAAGGTAGCGGCATCGTAATAATCCAGCAGACAGGTAATACCAAAACGCTCACGCATTGGAGCTGTTAACAGTCCTAAGCGGGTGGTCGCGCCAATCAGCGTAAATGGACTCAGGCTAATTTGAACAGTCCGTGCATTGGGGCCGCTATCAATCATGATATCAATCCGATAATCTTCCATCGCGGAGTAGAGGTACTCTTCGACGACGGTATTTAATCGATGAATCTCATCAATAAAGAGCACATCCCCTTCGGATAAATTGGTAAGTAAACCGGCTAGGTCTCCTGGTTTTTCCAAGACAGGGCCACTGGTCATCTTCAACTCCGCGCCCATTTCGTTGGAAACAATATGTGACAAGGTCGTTTTCCCTAATCCCGGAGGGCCGTGTAGCAAAACATGGTCCAGTGCTTCCCCACGTTGTTTAGCGGCCTGGATGAATATTTTTAGATTTTCAACAATTTTAGGTTGACCACTGAAGTCATCCAATGCCTTGGGACGTAGTGCTCTTTCGTATTGCTGATCATCTGCCGGTAGCTGATCTTTATCAGGATCCAAGTGAGGATTTCGCATATTTTGAATTCGTCAGAAAAAAATACCCTAAAAAACAAACTAGATGTTTTTTGATCGTGTTTGCAAGTTAGTAAGAAGCGGAGAAATTCTTACTTTTGTGCGGTTATAAAAATAACGATTTCAAACGGGATAATAAATATGAGTACACAGAAGATAATTTATACAAAGACTGATGAGGCACCGTTCTTGGCAACTCATTCTTTTTTACCTATTGTTCAAGCTTTCACCAAGTCAGCTGGTGTTGAAGTAGAAACAAGAGACATTTCTCTTGCAGCCAGGATTTTGTCTGCATTTCCAGACTTCCTTTCTGATGATCAAAAAGTCTCTGATGATTTATTAGAACTGGGAACGCTTGCAAAACAACCAGAAGCTAACATCATTAAATTACCTAATATTAGTGCTTCTGTACCACAGTTGATTGCTGCAATTGAAGAGCTACAAGCAAAAGGCTTTGCCATCCCTGATTATCCGGAAGAAGCAAATTCTGAAGAAGAAAAGGCCATTAGAAATCGCTACAACAAGATTAAAGGAAGTGCTGTAAATCCAGTATTACGAGAAGGAAACTCAGACAGACGCGCTCCGAAGCCTGTCAAGGCTTATGCCAGAAAGCATCCACACAGAATGGGTAAATGGACAGCTGATTCAAAATCGCATGTAGCCACCATGTCGTCAGGAGATTTCAAAGCAAACGAAAAATCGATTACTATTCCAGTTGATACTACAGTAACTATTCAGCATGTAGATCAAGCTGGGACGAAAACCATCCTCAAGGATAACTTAGCTTTATTGGCGGGCGAAATTATTGATGGAACATTCATGAGCAAAAAAGCTTTGCTAAGCTTCCTGGATGAAAACATTCGTGATGCAAAAGAAAAAGATGTACTCTTTTCACTGCACATGAAGGCTACTATGATGAAAGTTTCGGACCCCATCATTTTTGGTCACGCTGTCAGAAGCTTCTTTGCACCTGTATTTTCAAAACATGCTGATACATTTGAAAAAATCGGCGTAGATGTAACCAACGGTTTTGGCGACTTGATTGCAAAACTAGATGAATTGGATGCATCAGAAAAAGCAGAAATTCTTGCTGATATAAATGCCTGTTATGCAGATCGCCCAGATCTAGCGATGGTTAATAGTGATAAAGGAATTACAAACTTGCACGTACCAAGTGATGTGATCATTGATGCATCAATGCCTGCTATGATCCGTACTTCTGGACAGATGTGGGACAAAAATGGCGAGCAAAAAGATACCAAAGCAGTCATCCCTGATAGTAGCTATGCTGGGATTTACCAGGAAACTATTGATTTCTGTAAAGAGCATGGCGCTTTTGATCCCACAACAATGGGTAGTGTGCCAAACGTAGGTTTGATGGCACAAAAAGCAGAAGAATACGGCTCTCACGACAAGACATTTGAGATAGCCGCAGACGGAAAAGTAGAGATTGTTGATGGCGACGGAAATGTCCTAATGTCACACGACGTAGAAGCAGGTGATATCTGGAGAGCATGCCAGGTGAAAGATTTACCTATCCAAGATTGGGTTAAACTGGCCGTCAACAGATCAAGATCTAGCGACACTCCTATCGTTTTTTGGCTAGACGAAGAACGCGCTCACGATAGAGAGTTAATCAAGAAAGTCGATAAATACCTAGGGGATCACAATACGGATGGGTTGGAGATTCACACGATGTCACCTTCTGCAGCAACTAGATTTTCGCTGAATAGGATTAAAGAAGGCAAGGATACTATTTCTGTGACAGGTAATGTGCTGAGAGATTACAATACCGACTTATTTCCAATTTTAGAAGTAGGGACAAGTGCTAAAATGCTTTCTATTGTTCCATTGATGAACGGAGGAGGCTTGTTTGAAACAGGAGCTGGTGGATCTGCACCTAAGCATGTACAACAGTTCGTTGAAGAAGGACACCTAAGGTGGGATTCTCTTGGTGAGTTTTTAGCATTAGCAGTGTCATTGGAACACCTTGGGTCTACATTTGATAATTCAGGTGCAGTCATCTTGGGAAGCACTTTGGATAAAGCTACTTCGGAATTCTTGCAAAATGACAAGTCACCTTCTCGGAAAGTGAACGAACTCGACAATAGAGGAAGCCACTTTTTCCTAGCTAAATATTGGGCGGAAGCACTTTCGGAGCAAAACGAAAACAAGCAATTGAAGGAGAAATTTGCTACTGTGGCGACAGAGTTAGCTGCTAAAGAAGCAGTAATTCTTCAAGAACTACTCGATGCTCAAGGGGCTCCTGTTGATATTGATGGCTATTACTACCCACAAGTCTCTATGGTAAATAAAGCAATGAGGCCTAGTGAAACACTAAATGGTATTTTAGCTAGCATTTAGGTTGGTGTAAATCACTTCGTGACTTAACTTTTAGAACGGGCTTTTGACTTGCGTCAAAAGCCCGTTCTAGCTTAGTGCTGCACCACAATACTCCTGCTAGTATTCCCTTTCTCCGTTGCTACTTGCAGCGTGTATATACCGTTTGGTAAGTTTTGGCAGTTTTCTGAAATCGTTTCTCTGTATACCTTTTGAGAAGGATAAGTCTTGACTAAGCGGCCTGCTTGGTTGAATAATGCCATTTGAGTTGCTGCCTGCTCTGGAAAATCAAATACCAGCGTAAAGTACTCATCAGCAGGGTTTGGAGCAATTGTAATTTGATAATTAGGAGGCAGTGAATTGCTTTGAGTATTTCCAACTGGAACGAAAGGTTTCAGCCGAATAAGTGGAGTAATATTGGTCCCTAAGCCATTTATCACGAAGTTTGGTCGATCTCCACCAAGGCTATCGGAGTAGATAACATGAGCATATTGAGGCAAATCCATTTGATTAGAAATAACACTATTGGCATGGTAATCGTATTCATCGCTTACTGAAATCACAATGGTGTCTTCTTCGTCTTCACTTACATATTCAAGTACGATCAGGTAATATTTCCCTCCGGGCAAAGTTAGTCGATCATATGGGCCTTCCGAGTCTATGTGAATAGGAGAACGTACCAGCGTTTGATTTTCAGAACCATCAAAGAGGTATTCATTAAAATAGATGGGGGTATAATCATATTCCAACGTATCAATAACACCATCTTGGTTTTGATCCCCCAGGGTTTCGTAGAGTAGAATAGTAACCGCCCCTTGCCCTTCCGAAACTTCCGATGCATTATCAATCATAAATTCCACATCTCTTACTTCAAAGGTATAAGGCTCAGGGATATAAAAGCAAGTGCCTATATAGTAATTTGATCCTTGCAGTCTAATCCCTCCTGTCCGCCCGGATTCTTTTGCCAGGCTTTCGTAGCTAGAAGAAAAATTGAAGTGAATGGTGTCATTTTGAGGGTTAATATCATTGCTGGTGGTCGTAACAATGTAGGTACCCCAGTAATCTCTTTCTACAAAAAAATTAGTTAATGGTAAGTTGAAAGGCTCTTCATTGAGTACATCATTTCCGATGCTTTCTCCGGGCAATAGCTCGCCATAGTTTTTTTCAACACTATAGATTACTTCTCCAGTTGTAAGATTGGTAATCTGGCAGTTTACAATCACATCATTGGCGGCCTCATCTCCTGTATTGAGGACATTAACCGCAAAGTATTGGGGGTTAAAAAGCGCTGTTGGCGCTTGTGCGTTTTCCGGAATGACATAAAAGGTGGTATCCAGTTCCAAATCTGGTCCGCCTTGAGCATTGAGAGGAATTGAAAAAAGAAAGATAGCACAAAGGCTAAGAAGTAAGTGTGTAGAGAGAAGTCGCATAATCATTTATTTATATTCTATCAAAAATAAAACGGGCTGACTCAGTATCAACTGAATCAGCCCGCTGTTTTTGTCAAAAGACTTGCTAAAACACAGGTTTTAGCATAAAAAGCCTACGACTAGTGTTGTACAACGATCTTCTCGATACGTGTACCAGCATCGGTATCCAACTGTAGGAAGTACAAACCGCTAGCAAGCGAACGTACATCGTAGTTGAAAGTACCGTTCTGTAGCTTATCAAATTCTTGGGTAAGAATGATACGTCCAGTTTGATCGTACAAACGAACAAGCACATCCACCTGCTTAGGGAAGTCAACTTTCATATTGAAGTTGTCTTTTGCAGGAACAGGGTATACATTCACCCCAAACTCCGTAGGAAGTACCGTTTCGATAGCTGTAATTGCAGGCTGATCCAGGAATGGGTTATCACCAATAGATAGACGCACCACAGGCACAGATGTACCACCAAAGCCACCAGAGAAGAAGTTTGGTTCTTCAGCCACCAAATCCACAACATCAGAGTACTGCTCAATGCCAATAGAATCAGTAATGAAGTTATTAGCAGCGTAGTTATAATCTTCACTTGCAGAAATAGCTACCTGGTCATCTGCATTTGCAGCAACATACTGTACAACAGCAAAGTAATATTTGCCACTGGTCATTTCAATGCCCTCTCCTTCCAAGTCTACAGGGATGGTAATTAATACTTCATCTTCTGTACCATCAAACATGTATTCATTGAAGGCAATAGGCACATTACCATACTCATCAGGTCCGATACGTCCATCGCCATCTACATCTCCGTCAGACTCATAAAGGAAAGTCGTAACACCAGTAGACTGAGCATCAGAAACATTACTGATCATGAAAGACATGAAACGAGCATACCAGTTTTCGCCATTAGGCACGTAGTAGCTGTTACCAATGAACCAATCGCGGTCGTTGGTAAGGAAGATAGCACGGGTAGGGCCTGTTTCCTTAGCAAATAAAGAATCGGTAACAGAGAAGCTAAAGAACAGAGAATCATTTCCAGGATTGACATCGGTAGAATCCTGGCTCAAAATATAAGTACCTTCATAAAAACCAAGAGACGATTCATCTGGTGCAAGATCCAACGGCATCGTAGTATCGATGAAATCATTCTCTGCAATAGAATCTACAGCAATGTTGCCATAGTTTTTAGTCTGGTCATAAACCACAGTACCACCATCAGTAACGTTTACGATCTGAAGGTTCAGCTGTACGTTTTCAGCCACTAAACCACCATTGTTCTGGATATCAGACATGAAGTACTGAGGCTGAAGCTGAGAGTAAGGTGTGTTTACGTTATCAGGAATAGCAAAGAAGTTGGCATTCGCCTGAATGTCGTAACCGATACGCTCCTGGATAGAGATATCATCAATACCCCAGAAGTAATAATCTGTTGCAAAGGTGATTTTGATCCGAATTTCATCAGCACCAGCAGTGTGGGCATTTAGAATCGGAACCGTTTGGCGATTGCTGCGGATTACATTGTTTCCCAAGTTCGGATTCAAATCCGTTGCTGGGCTCCAGGTTGCGCCATCATCAGTACTTACGGCGAAAGAGGTCTTCAAACCATCAGGGGCATCCGTTGGCAAGTTCAAATAGCGCAAGGTTTGCGAAATTGAAATTGACAAAGCACGATCCGCTGCTGAGATATCAATAGGAGGAGAAATCAACTCTGCTACGTACTGCGGGTACGGAGGAGGGTTAGATGCAGGTACGTTAGCAGCGTCGCCACGGAACATCTGGAACATGTTGTTCATGATCATCGTACCATTGGTACGGGTAGCTGAATTAACAAAGATAGCGCCAGGTGCTTCGAAACCGAAGATGCCGTTGCCCAGGTTGCCGTTAGGGCTCCAGGTCCAAATGGCTCCGCACTCAGAGCGCTTGGTGTAAGTGAATACATATTCATCACCTGCATCGGTGATCTGCGTGTAAGTTAGTGTATTTCCTCCATCGGAGTATACTATCGTAGGTTCACCTCTTCCGGTGTAAGCATCTACAAAAGCTGGAAATTCAAGTTCTGCATTAGTAGCCCATTCTACTACACCACCAGCAGTTGTTTCGGCAAATGCTATGCCATTGGCCAGTACGGTAGAGGCGTTCAAAGAAGAGATTAGGGTGTCACCAGAAAAGCTGTAAGTTCCATATACAGTAGCATATTCAGAACCGTCATCAGTATCAAAGGTAAACTGATACTCTGTGTCATTTAGAAAAGACCACTCAAAGGTAAGCCCATCGTATCCAAGGGGGGAACCATTTTCTGTTCCTTCGGTAAGCGTCCAAATACCATAATCAGGACCAGAGTTATCACCATAAGTGCTGACATTTGAGCCACAAAGAATAGGGTTAACGCTCCATCCTGCCATACCTTTGGAGAAATCTTCTTCCCAGATAATGTCTTGCGCGGTCAAAGTACCGGCGGCCATTACCAAGAAGGCGAGTGTAAGTAAACGTTGCATCATGAATTGCATGTTTTAAATTTAAGTGTAGGATATAAAAGACAAATATAGGTCACTACTTTTAGAAAAAAGTCGAAATAATTAGCTCGCATCTGACAATAGATAGCAATAATTATTTCTCCTTATTCGTATAGGAGTTCTTTTCCTAGACAATAGTTTAATCAGGAATGTTCACTAGGGTGTTAGTTTTCCACTCCGTGGTGTGTATGACCAAGAAGAATGGAAAGTTTTTAAGCAGAAAAGGACGTTCCACAGCCACAAGATTCTTTGGCATTAGGGTTATTGAAGGTAAAGCCACGGTTATTTAAACCGTCTAGCCAATCAACTTCCATACCAAGTAAATAGATCGCGTGGGCTTTCTGGACCATCACTTTCATCCCTTCGATTTCGTAAACATCGTCTTGCTCTTTGATCAGGTCAAAGCCAAGGATATAAGAAAAACCAGAGCAGCCTCCTCCTTTTACTCCTACACGTAAGCCGTGGTCTGAAGGGACAGACTGTTCTTTCTGTATTCGCTTAAGCTGTTCAACTGCGCCAGGCGTAAGGGTAATGGGTTGCATACTCGTTTTCACCGTGCTCATACTGATGATGTCTTATTAAGATAGATTCCAAAGTAAAGATACAAATCCAAAACATACTCAATGAGCACTTAGTTGGCATTTGTGAAAAAATAACGCTGAAAAGTGGAGATTCTTTGCGCAGCAGTTACTTTTGTGGCATTGGTGCATTATAAGATTGTCTAAACATCAGTAATAATTACTTTAATCAATGAAGCTGTCTAAAAGCTTCAACAATCACGGATAAGACCATGATGGTATTCCTAGAAATAATAAAGATCGCCATTCCTGCTATTGTAGTTGCGTTGACCAGCTACTTTATCATTAGAGAAATGCTGCGCAAGCAACTTCAAATGCAGGAACAGCGCATTCGGCAGGAGCGCCAAAGTGCGGTTACGCCGCTGCGTATGCAGGCCTATGAAAGGCTATCGCTTCTTATTGAACGGTTATCCTTGCCGGGGTTACTCATGCGTACTGACAGTAGTAGCATGCAGGCGAATACTTTAAAGATTGCACTCATGATGACCGTTCAGCAAGAGTTTGAGCACAATATCTCACAACAAATTTATGTATCTGAAAAATTATGGGAAATCATCAAAGCAACAAGGGATGATTTGATTCAGTTTTTAGATTTGGTGAGCGAGAAGCTGCCCAAGGATGCTCCCGCCAAGGCTTACCGAGATGCATTGNNGTTTGCCTACCAGCAACAACGCGACTACGATCCTGTGGCTACAGCTCAAATGGCTATTCGTAAAGAGGCAACGAGTTTGTTTTAAGCGACTTCATTTACTAGAGATTCTTTTCCTTTTTTCTAAAATTCCTGTTCTATGTTTACTCCTTCTACCTACCGGGACCGTCGGGATGCACTGGCTCAACAAATGACTGATAACGGACTCCTTCTTATCTTCGGTAACGAAGAGAGCCCGATGAATTATACGGACAATACTTATCCGTTTCGCCAGGATTCCAACTTCCTTTATTTCGCCGGATTGGAGGATACAGGGCATTTTCTAATCATGGATTTGTCGACAGGTAAGACCACGCTCTATGGCAATGACCTCAGCCTCGATCACATCGTTTGGATGGGCAACCAGCCGAGCATGGACGAAAAGACGGCCTTAATTGGAGCTGATCAACATGCTCCTTACAAAACAGGGCTGGATGTTATTCGCAAGGCAAAGGAGCAACAGCAGCCGGTTCACTACCTCCCCCCCTATCGGGCGGAACGGGTAGAGCTGCTAGCTGATTGCTTAGGGCAATCTTTGCAAGCGACCAGAGAAGGATTTTCAGCACCGTTGTGCCATGCAGTGATCAAATTGCGTTCTCACAAAACAGCGGAAGAAGCTGCGGAAATGGACAAGGCCGTTGATATAACCCGCGCTATGCACCTCGCAGCCATGCGTACGGTAGCAGAAGGGCAGCGGGAATCCACCGTGGCAGGAATAGTAGAAGGCATTGCTATTGGTGGCGGTGGTCGCCTGGCTTATCCTTGCATTGGAACCATCAACGGGCATATTTTGCACAACCATCACCATGGCAATGTGGTCAAAGATGGGCACCTTTATTTGTTGGATGCTGGAGCTTCCTCTATTAGTCAGTATGCCGGGGATATTACCCGTACTTTTCCCGTAGCCAAAATCTTTACGTCCCAACAAAAAGACATTTACGCTATTGTCCTTAAAGCTTTGGACGACTGTTCTGCGGCGTTGCGGCCAGGGTTTGCTTATAAAGATGCTCACCTACAGGCTGCGCGAATCATCGTTGAAGGCCTGAAAGACTTGGGCTTGATGAAAGGTGATACGGAAGCAGCTGTTGCAGAAGGAGCTCATGCTTTGTTTTTCCCGCATGGTCTAGGCCACATGATCGGACTTGACGTTCATGATATGGAGGACCTCAACGAAAACTGGGTGGGCTACGATGAAGATACACAGCGTTCTACTCAGTTTGGTCTAAAATCATTGCGTTTAGCTAAGAAGTTAGAAGCCGGTTTCGCGTTGACCGTAGAACCTGGCATCTATTTCATTCCTACCCTTATTGAGCGTTGGGAAGCTGAAGGAAAATTCAAGGATTTCGTCAATTATGGTGCACTAAAGCCCTACTTCAACTTTGGGGGTATCAGAATTGAGGACAACCTCTTGATTACAGAAAATGGTTCTCGATTGCTTGGCAAGGCTATACCTAAAAGTATTGCAGACATTGAGGCTGCTCGTCAGTTATAGATAGAACGGTGCTCTGCACCAAAGCCTCTAGCCTAAAATGGGAAAGTTATTCTTTGCTGGATACTTAGTATTATGCAAAAATGCATAGCCCTCTCTATTTGCTAAGCTATATCGCTGTATTTGTCCATTCCTCGGCGCGGGCAATAATCCTTTGACGCAAGGGCGTGTCATGAAACATCCAGCGGGCAGCATCTAAATGCGTCCCTTCTTGCATGGTGATCAATTCACAAGCAGCAGAGGGAATTTCCTGAAGGCGCTTTTGAAAATTTGTTGCTGCCTGGTAGGGTACCATTCCATCCTTTGTGCCATGAATCAATAAAAACGGGGGAATATGTGCTGTAAAAACAGCTAACTGCGCTGAAGGATTGGCCTTTGAGAAGGTAGCTCTTTGGGGAGACCCAGCCAATAAACGAATAACGGGGTTATTTTTCATCATAGACAAATCAAGGACTGCCCCACAGGCGATAACCCCTTTTATTTGCTCACTTTGCCAACCTGCTTGCTGCCAAATACCCGCATCTAGCCCTGTAATGGCAGCCAGGTGACCACCTGCGGACATCCCCAATAACACAACTGGCGGAGAAGGATCACCATTGTTTTCTTCCCAATAATGTCGACAGGCCACTAATGCGTCGATCGTATCCCTGCGGATAGCACGGAAATCATACCAAGGCAAACGGCGGTAGCTTGGGATAATCACCCCATAGCCGGCTTCCAGCCATGCGTTTGCCGTTTTCTGGAACTGCTCTGGGCTTCCAAACTGCCAGCCACCACCATGCCAATAGACAATCCATGCCTTTGGCGTGGTAGCTGATTCTATGACCAAGCAGTATTGGCGGGGATGATTACCGAAAGGTAACTTCTTGATGGGGTAGGTTACGCTGGGTGAGCCTTTCACATCTAACAAATAGAAAGGCAAATTGAGTAGTTCGTGAAAGATCGTACCTCTAATCATAAAGAGTAGGTGTTATTTTTTTAGGCTTGCCCTGCGAAAAACCAACAGTAGTTCTTACTAACTTACAGTATTTACTTATAAATGTCCACCCAATTAGATGTTAAAATGAACGGAGAAGAATCGTTGTGTTCGTAGGGGACATAGAGATAATGAAGACGGATTTGGGTGTCCTCTGACCTGAGCAATAATTCAGACAACTCAGTCTTGTATTTGAAGACTATAGTACTTGAATGTTCAAAAGATAGAAAATTATTAATTGGTTTCGGCAAAGCAAATTGACTATTAACAACAACCCTATCATCGAGCAATTTTGTTCTGGGGTGTTTTCGATTAAAACCAATGGTCTCCATGTCACCAAAGTCATTCTCGATAATTAGTTGAGACAGTGGTAATACTTGCTGGTATCGCACTAATCGTTCGTTGGGTGCCAAATTTGTATCTTGAATTCCTAAGGAAGAGATACTCGTTATAAACGAAAAACAGTGAGAGTCGTTCCAGATAAAATGATCCACACTACCCGTTTTCAAAAATGAAATAACCAAATAACATGCAGTGTCAGCGTTTAAGTTTTCTAGATCAATCTTCATCGTAAACTGGTCAGGAATAGAAGATTCAACTTGTGCGTTTGCGATATTAATCACTAATGAATAAAATAGGACTAATAAGGATTTATGCATGATATTCGGGTACTTATTGTCTTCTTTACTCAGCAGAGCTATCACTGCTTATACTTCCACTCTATCTATCCCAACGACTCAACTGATTAAGCGTCGCGCGAAAATCCTTGGGGAGGTCAGCTTCAAAGGACACTTCTTCTCCAGAGATGGGGTGCTCTAATTGTAATTGGTAGGCTTGCAAAGCCGTACGGCCCATCAGTGGCCGCTCTTGTCTGCCCTTGGCCTTTCTGTATTTCTTTCCTTTTATTGAAGACAAAAATAATTCGTGCCTGCGCCCATAGAAGGGGTCTCCTACCACAGGGTGGCCAATAGACTGTAGATGCACCCTGATCTGGTGTGTTCGCCCGGTTTTGATGCCCACCTCCAGTAAGCTGAAGTTAGCGTATTTCTCTACGACTTTGTAAGTGGTGTGAGCGCTCAATCCTTTCGCGGCGGTCGTCATACGGCCCGGTTTGCGAGGGTCTTCTATCAATGGTGTTTCTATCACTCCTTCGTTCTCGAAAGGGATTCCCTCCACAAGTGCCAAGTAAACTTTCCGAGGGCTATGTGCTGCAAATTGTTGAGAAAGATTCCGGTGTGCGTCTGCAGTACGGGCAAAAGCAAGCAGCCCGCTCGTATCTTTATCAATACGATGAACGGTAAGAATATCGCCGTAAATCTCCTGCAATAGATGTTTAGCATTCGGAAGATCCTGATCATAACGATCTGGCACACTTAGTACCCCGCTGGGTTTGTTGATTACAAGAAACGATTCTTCTTCGTGTAAAACCTCTAGTCTCTGTTTAGCCATTCAAACGTTGCTTTGGTAATGCCCCGAAGGACCTGATACGACGGCCATAATAAGCCCAAACGATGCTGCCCCGATATATTCCTTTTCTATTCTCAGGACCTATGGCTAATGTTGTTATTCGCTGGTTATAGCTCCTGCGACGTTTTAGCCAATACCCCAGGCGAGGAAAAAAGTGCCAATGAGCCTTTACGATTGCACCGATGTGTTGCCACTTTCCCTGGAGTAAAAACAGGCATCCAGCCAGCCCGTCCATCAACAACCGGAGCGGCAGCCACCACAGCAGTTTGCCCTTACTTTCATTTTTGAAACTGGTGACCAAAGTGTTGTGGAAATTGAGATAGGTTTTTCGCACCGACTGATAGGCAAGTGTACCTCCTCCAAGGTGATAAACGATTGAAGAAGGAATGGCCATAACTCGATAACCAGCACGCTTAAATCGCCAACATAAGTCTATTTCTTCTGCGTGAGCAAAATAATCGGCGTCAAAACCTCCGAAGGACTTGAAAAGGTCGGCCCTGACAAACATCGCTGCGCCAGAAGCCCAAAAAATCTCCTCCTTCTCCTCATATTGTTCTTCGTCTTGTTCGAGGGTGGCAAATATCCGCCCACGACAGAAGGGGTAGCCCAAGGTGTCTATCCACCCTCCTGCCCCACCAGCGTATTCGAAATATTCCGGATCTGAATAGGCTTTTATTTTAGGTTGGCAGGCAGCGAGGCCAGGATCAGCTTCAAGCTGCTCGATACAGGGATGAAGCCAATCTTTTGTCACTTTAACATCAGAGTTGAGTAATACAAAATAGTCTGCTTCAACTTGGGCCAAGGCTTCATTGTATCCCCCAGCAAAACCGTGGTTCTTATCCAGGCGTAAGCAATCTACTTCCGGAAATTCTGTACTGAGCACCTCCAGAGAATTATCCGTTGAGGCATTGTCCGCTACAATTAGACGATAGTCTGTATTCTCCAGGGAGTCGATTACCGAAGGTAGAAATTGCTTGAGGTATTCTGCTCCATTGTAGTTGAGGATAACGATAGCTACCTGGGGATTGAATGTCGCACCAAGGCTGTTCGGTTCTTCTTTTGAAAGAATCTGCAAGCTTGCTTCCTTGTCTTTCGCCAATTGCTTTTTTAAACCTTCTAGATCGGAGAATTGCTGATCTCCCCGAGTATACTCTACGAGAGAAAGGGTCAGCTCTTGGCCGTATATTTTTTGATCAAAATCAAAAATATTAACTTCAATAACTCGCTCATCGACCCCCTCAATACTTGGTCGACGACCAATGTAAAGCATTCCATTGTATTCGTCCTCCTGATGCACTACCCGAACAGCATAGATACCATCGGCAGGAATCAGCTTATACTTGTTACTCGGTTTGATGTTTGCGGTAGGGAAGCCCAGTTTTGTACCTAGCTGTTGACCATGCACCACCTTCCCGGTCAGGGTGTATTGGTGATTAAGCCAACGGCCTGCTTCTTTTACTTTACCTGATAATAGCGCATTGCGAATTTTGGTCGAGCTAACTGCGATGTCATCAACCTCTTTCTGCTCGATTTCTACCACATTGAAGCCCGCTCCTTTACTGTGCCACTTGAGGTAATCAATGTCTCCCTGGCGATTCAGTCCAAATTTATGGTCGTAACCAATGACGATCGTCGCAGGATGGAATTTATCCACCAAGAACCGTTGAATATACTCATCAGCGCTAAGCTGTGAAAAAGCTACTGTAAATGGAACGACGACGACATTATCTACCTCATAGCGTTCAAATAGAGCTACCTTTTCTTCAATGGTTGATAATAGCTTGAGGGAATCATCCTTTGGATAAATAACCTGTCGAGGATGGGGATGAAAAGTGATGACAATGCTCTCGCCACCACTCTGGCGTGCCAGGCGGTTGATACGGGCCAGCAGCTGTTGATGTCCGCTGTGTACTCCGTCGAAAGAGCCGATGGTGAGTACCGCCCTCTTAAATTGAGGAAGGTCTTCGAGCTGATAGAATACTCTCATTACGCTGCAAAAGTAAAAGAAATATTTAAACCGTAAACGCTAGGAAGGATAACAAATTATCCCCCCTGACAGTAATGGTATTATTCCCGCCCGCTTGGCTGTTGAGCAGCAATTGGATACGGTTACTAATCGGTAGTAAAAATACCCACTTGAAAAGATTTTCGGTCTGCTGCAATCAAAAAAGTCTGATTGTTTGCAAAGGTGGAACGTCGGGCAAGTATCTCTTTCTTCTTTTCTGTATTTATTGCAACAATTCTTTCTGAAGACCACCCTGCCTGAGTATTCAATGTACGAGAAATCGTGAATATAGAATTTCTCTTTGCGTCTGCGGGTATTGGTAAGGTCGTAGTCGCTTCTGTATTGTACAAAAAATGGAGTTGATTTCCCTTGGCTCCTACAGCAAAAGAGCTGGCCAAGGGATTGGAGGTGAATAATTTTTTATCTAGTGTAGCAATACGCTCCAAGTCCCCTTGCTTATTAAACCAGGGAATAATCAACTGATGAGTTGCAAAGCTTACCTGCTGTGCATTTGCAACACGCTGAGGAGTACTGATGTAAGCGACCTCTGCGATAAAACCAAAATTTCCGTTATCTAACAAGAAGAAGTCCCTCAGTATTAACTTGTCTTGCCAATCACTATAGTTACTATTGCTATCCAAAACATTGGAAAATGGGTGGGTATTCGACGTGAATGTTTGCTCATCAATGTTCATGGTATTAATAAAGACACCATTGTTTCCACCTTCTAGGGCCAGATTGTTGTAGAGTCCACAAACGGTAACAACATCACTGGTGCCGCCAGGAAGAAACAATCTACTTTCTAATGGGGCCTCCTCTTCCTCTAGATAGATGTCTATATCTTGTATTGCAGTTTCATCAATGCTAAAAACCTGGCACCGGTAACCGGCTATATGGGGTGTTCCTACAGAGGCTGCAAATGTTTTGGAAGCATGGAGCTGAGTCAAAAGAATCACCTTGCCATCATTGCTTATTGTTGCATCTAGAACTGTTATATATTCGGCCACGTTCTCTAATTCTAGCTTTCGTCGCCAGAGCAACTCGCCAAATTCATTCATCACAGCAATTACAAATTGCGATTGTGTATTGACTGTCCTTTTCGATATACACTGAATGTAAGCCAGTTTTGTTCCATCCGGGCTACGATAAAGCGGAGAAACGACTCCTAGATTATTGTATTTATCGGTACTTATTGCGCTTTCGCTTTCAGCAGTTGACCTCTCATAAGAAAAAAGGGTGTTTAAATTGCCTAATGCCCCATCTCGGAAGGGGGCCAACATAACAGTCTGAGTGGACTTTTTAGGTGAAAAAAGAGAAAAGCATGTAAAACTATTACTCCTACTACTTATCGCTCCTTGAAAAACGAGGGGTTCTAAGTTGAATCTTTGTTCAAATTGTTCGTTTTTTAATAGCGTATGCTGGTTATTAAACGTCAATAATGCCTTTGGCGCTTTATTGGGGTCAAGGAATAAGTGATAAGCATTTTCAGTGGGAGAAAACAGTTGAAAGTTGACCTCCCCTTTAGTTCTTGGGAAATCAGCTCCCCAGGTTGTAGTAGCCTGAATAGAGGAAAAAAAAGGGGGTAAATCAGTATTTTCTTGTGCTAAAACAGATTGAGAAAGTAAACAAAGACAAAGAGAAAGTAGCGTTAGGTGTTTCATGCTTATAGTTTTTACAAATAAGCATGAAAGCAGCAAGATTGTTGATGATTAAAGTCGGGTTTAAGTTTTCTTTAAAACTAGAACTGTAAAAAAAGGCTTTTCAAGTACTTAACATATCATTTATGCATTTTACAGCCGCTGTAGCAACCAGCTGATTAGCCGCTTTTCTTCAATGATAATTGTCATATTACCTGACATATCCTGTCCTACTTCCAGACTGCGTCCGGTATTGGTTACCAGGCCATTGGGGAAGCGTATTTCTATAGGAAGGGTATCATCCTTGGTTGGAATTTTGCTTTTAAAGGTTACAATCCCTTCTACGGCGCCATACTGTTGGGCGGGGAAGCTGAAGAAATCAACAATCACTTTCTGGCCTTCCGCAACTTGCCCTGATTCATTGAGCTTAAGTTCTGTTTTACCAATCAAACTAGAAGGCGATGCAGGGATAACTACCGCTAAGCGGTCTTCTGATTCTACATAATTGGTTTCTTGAATATCATCAAGAATAACAACCCCGTCAATCGAAGAAACGACCATGTTGCGTCGGCGCCAGTCGCCAACTGCTCTGCGTAAATTATCGAATTCTGCCCTTAAGCCATCCATTGCTTTACGCTTACTTTCCTCTGAAATGGTAGCAGTCGTAGCTAATTGCCTACGCAGGAGTTTGATATTACCTAAGCTTGCATTGATGCTGGATTCGGTCTCCAATACGTTGCGCTCCGCTTCTAGCTTAAGGTTTTCCTTTTCCCGGACACTGTTGTAATCCCCTATCTTTCCCTGCTGGAATAAATTTAATTCTCGTTCATAAGCTGCTATGCTGGATAGTCGCTGATTTTCTAAAACTCCGATTAATGACCGTGCTCGACTTATCTGTCGTTCTTCCTGTCGGATTTCCTGCTTGATATCATCAATAGACATTTGACTAAGCCTTCCTTCTTGCAGGTTTCTTACTTCATCTTGTTTTTCCTGAAAGGTATACAACTGCTCTTTGACCCTTCCAAGAATAAGGTCTTTAGGTAAATTTAAGTTGATCAGCACTGAGTCCTGATCCATATTTACGCGCGCTAATTTGTCATCCAAATAATGGATATCAGAAGGTTCTCCTGTTGACTTAAGTACGATGAGTGTCTCACCCGCAACTACAGTATCTTCAGATTCAACAAAAATCTCACTGATATGCCCGGAACGGGGAGTGATCAGTTCGATCTCAGGGTCTTCTCGCTTGATGCGAATAACAGCATTGACCGTTTCAGGAAAGGTTATCCAATATAGTAACCAAACGGTCACAATAAGGAGTATTAATGCAAACAATAATCCCCAGCGAACGAGCCAGTGCGGAGGAGTACCTAGCAGTTCCTGTACTTCTTCACTCCTAATATCTATATCGTCGGTCATAGATTAAAGTAATTGTAGTTCATTGTGGTGAAGGGGGCAGATGTCTTCGATATCGTAAGTGAATTGCAAATTATTGGAAATGCAGTGGTTTGCGTCTGCCAATTCACATTGCGTTATGCTCCAAGCTCAATTTGATTACGGACAAGTTGGTAGTAAGCACCACGAGAATAGTAAAGGTCTTCGTGCGTTCCCTGTTCTACCAATTCGCCAGATTCCATGACGATAATCCGGTCTGCCAAGCGTACAGTATTTAGGCGGTGTGCTACGATAATCATGGTTCTATCAGGGAAAGCTTCTGCAAAATTTTCCATGATGAGCATTTCGTGAAAAGCATCCAGTGCAGAGGTAGCCTCATCAAAAAAGAAGTAATCTGGGTCTTTGTATACTGCTCGGGCTATGAGAAGTCGTTGTTGTTCGCCAAGGCTCAGGCCAAGTCCTTCTTTTCCTACTTTCGTACTGTATCCAAGAGGTAAACCCTCGATGTAAGTCTGGATATTAGCGACCTTAACGGCTCTCAGTAGTCTTCGTTTATCAATGATTTCATCTCCAAGAGCGATGTTCTTCGCAATGGTGTCATTAAAAATATAAGCATCTTGCAAAACAGCACCGCATTTATCACGCCAGAAGCGGTGTTGCAGATTATCGAGCTTTACTTCGCCAAGCCGAACGGCACCACTTACGGGTTGATAGACATTAAGCAACAGCTTGAGTAAAGTGCTTTTCCCACTACCGCTGGTACCTACAATGACAGTAGTTTCTCCTTTTCGAATATCAAGACTGATGTTATTCAGCACCATAGGAGAATTTGGGCCGTTGTATTGAAAATCAACATTTTCAAAGCTCAAATCGCCCGTTTCCGGTAGCATATTGATCTTGCCACGGGCATCCTCCTCATTGGCTTTGGTGTGAATTTCATTCATTCGTTCCAAGCTAATCTTGGCTTCCTCAAAGGAACGGATGAATTCGACAAACTGTCGGATAGGAGAATTCAATTGGGCTACCACATACATGATAGCTACCAGCATTCCCAGGGTCATGGTGCCTTCTAAGACAGCATTGGCGACAAAGAAAAGAATGATCAAATTCTTGCCTTCATTTATAAAATCACCGCCGGTACGCTGAATTTGGTTGTAAACAGCACCACCCATTTCTGTACGAATGAGGGCAGCCTGGGTGCGTTCCCAAGACCAACGTTTCGATTTTTCGGCGTTATGGAGCTTGATATCCTGCATACCTTCGACCAATTCGATTAGCTTTCCTTGGTTGTCTGCATACTGATCGAAGCTTTTGTAGTCTATTTCTCGCTGATTCTGCTGGAAGAGGTAAACCCAGGCCAAATTCAATAGGGTTCCCAGGAAAAATACCGTTAATACCCATCCACTCCAAAAGTAAAGTAGCAGCGAGAAAGCGATGAAATTGAATAGAGACAAAACAGAAACCAACGTAGTAGAGGTCAGGAAACGTTGAATACGCTCATGATCAGCAATTCTTTGCAGTAAATCTCCGGTAAGTCGATTATCAAAGTAGCGCAACGGTAGCCTTGTCAACTTTTGTAGGAAATCTGAAAGAATTTTGACATTGACCCTCACGCCAACATGGATAAGAATCCAGCGCCGAAATACTTCTACTACAGTTTGGGCAATGAACAACAAGATCAAGCCCACTATCATCATAGTAATGAAACTGGGTTCAAGGTGTCCGATACCAATATCTACCAGTGATTTCAGTAGGAAAGGCATGGCGATCTGTAACAAACCTGCTACAATTACGCCAACGCCAAGCTGAATGAGTAAACTCGATTCCTGGCGAAAATAAGCCCACACGTAACTCCAACGAGAGTGGTCTACGCCTTCATTATCGCGATCATAAAACTCGGGTGTAGGTTCCAAGACGAGGATAACACCTTCCTCTTCCCCCTGTACCCAACTTTCTTCGAATTCTTCTTTTGTTATTTTGAACTTGCCTTCCGCTGGGTCGGCAATCCAGATGTGGGTAGCATTGATCTTGTGTACAACAACAAAATGCTCATCTTCTAAGTGTGCAACACACGGGAGGGGTACATCGTCTTGGAGGCGGTCGTAATTCACTCTTACGGCCAGTGTTTGCATACCAATAGCTTCAGCAGCATCACTGATTTCGAGTAAGGAAACCCCCTGCTTGCCCATATAAGTCAACTCACGCAAGTACTCCAGCGAATAATAGCGGTTGTGGTAACGAGCAATCATCCGCAAGCAGGTTGCTCCGCAGTCCATGCGTTCCAACTGTTGAAAAAAAGGAAATTGTTTGGCCATACCCTGCTGTCCGTGAGGAAAATGCAAAACGCTGATTTCAACAAAATTAACCTTTTTGGTGATATTTCACAACAACTTATGTTTATTCGCGGAAAACCTATTTACTTTGCAATGCTATGCATAATACCTTCATTTCCGTTATTGGGGTCATTCATCAGAAATATGACCTGGACCAGCTCTCCATTTATTTGGAGGGGCTTTTTCCTATTCTGGAAGCAAATTTCAGTGATTATGAAATCATTTTGGTCAACAATGTACCAGAGTGGCGGATAGATGATGCCATAGCCCCTCTCCTACCTGCACTCAAGAAGCAGATTTATCTGATACAGCTTTCGTCTCGCACGAATAAGAATCACGCGATTCTGGCTGGCCTTGATCGTGCAAATGGTGATTATACGGTTATTTTTGAAACGATCTTTGCGGATCAGCCCGAGGTTATCCTTGAGCTATTTGCCAAGAGTCAGGAGCAATACGATGTCGTCTATTTGCGGGCCCGTGAGCGGGAAAGCTCTCAGGGAATGAAGTGGTTGTACCGCACTTTCTACTTCATCCTCAAGCGGTACTCCCAGCTTAAGGTCGATGAAAAAGCCCATAATACGCGTTTGATCTCTCGGCGGGCATTGAATTCCCTGTTGCGTTTGCGGGAAAACCTGCGGTACATGAAAGCGATTTATTCGATTATTGGCTTTCGTACCACCAGTATCAATACCGAACAGGCACTACCTAATGACGAAGATTTTCGCGAGCGCTTTCGCACTTCGCTGGTGGCCATCACCTCTTATACGACCTTTCTGCGGTCGAGTATGCTGCTTATTTTCCTGGGGTCATTTTTGTTCTTAATGGGGGTTATCGCCAATGCCCTCAAGGTGAAATTTACAGAAACGGATCTCTTAGGCAATCCGGCTATTGCAGATTCGGGTTGGACTTTTTTGGTCATTCTTATTGCAATTTTCTTTGCTGTAACGACACTGAATCTCTACATTATGTCTATCTATCTTTCGAATATTTACACGGAAATGAAACAACGCCCTCCTTATATTATTGAATCAGTGCAACGGTTTTAATAAAAACCACTAATTTTGGGGTACGCAACAAAAGAAGCTGGTTAAAGCTTCATCATAATCTACTTTCATTGCTGGTTAATCCCATCTTGTTTGATAACAAAACAAGGATAGGAAACGTTTGTGAGCGGGAAACACCGAACACTGACTATTCACGAAGTTTGAATTCAAAGCGACCAAAAGCCACAACTTCAACTTTTGAATATTAGTGCTAGCTTGCTATGGATGAAAATTTATTCCAAGCAGGCGCTAACCAAAAACTTAACTTAATGAAATTAACCCTACTTACCTTTTGCGTATGCCTTAGCATTTTTGCTCAAGCACAGAGTTTTCGCTGGAATAATGAAGCTGATACCACTGAAAAAGGAGTTTCTACGGAAGTAGATTATTCAGGTACCGCACAGATTTATCCTGATTATCACGAAGGTAATCCCACGGCCTTGGGTGAGGTTTTCAGCCAGCAGCAGATGACAGCAGCTCACAAAAAATTACCCTTAGGTACCATTGTAAAAGTAACGCGGATGGACAATGGCCTTTCTACAACGGTTAGAATTAATGACCGCGGAGCTTATTGTGATGACTGTGTCATAGACCTTAGCAAAGCAGCAGCTCAACAATTGGATATCCTGTCTATTGGTCAAGCCAGGGTTAAACTTAGTGTCATAGGCTCTAGTAGTACCAACCCTACTTCTTATGGTGCGGCAGCAAGCTTAACGCCTGAGCCTAAGCTAACTAGCCGGGGAGCCCCTTCTCCGACATCACCAACAGCCTATCAAACCACACTTCCTCGCCCCAATACTTATCAGGTAGACGAACCTCGGTTGACAGCGCGCACGCCTGTTGTAACCAATCCACCGAATACGCAAATAAGTGAGGTTAATCGGGAGCCATCTCCTGCAACGCCAACCAAAGGAATCACAGCTAATATTGGAGAAGTCAATGTCATCGATGTGCCTATCTCTCCTTTCGCTGTTCAGCTAGGCGCATATAGCAAGTATTCCAATGCAGAGCGTCATGTTTTAAAACTCCAAGGGCAGGGTTTCAATAATATTTTTCTATTAAAAGAACTCAATCAAGACGGTGCACCTCTGCACAGGGTTATTGTTTCTCCTTTTCTTTCCTTGGATGATGCCCGCGAGTATGTGGAAGACCTCGCCGATTACCATGAAATTAAAGGCCTTGTCTTTCAAACCAAACTCATAGAAGTAGATAAGAATTAAGGTGCTAGGTTTTTAAAATCTTCGTACCTTGTGATCAGTAGTAAGATCAAGTGTTTTTTGTCTCGTTGCCCAGCGAATGTCAAGAAGAGCTACCCTTTTTTGATGGCAAAAAACATCTCTTTTAAGCAACTTGTCTCTTACTCATAATCTCTAGTACACTATCTTTTACAGTCTTGCGCTATGGTTTCCGCCTGTTAAAACAACAAGCTTAGAAACCTTTCGGGAGATTGTCCCGAAGACCTAATTTACCAGTGCATACCGCTGGGTAATTTGACCATGTATTGCGCAGAAAGCAAAACGCGATTTTTCAAGCTTTTCAGATAGTTAAGACACTCGAAATGAAGCGTTCATTCAACTATTTTGAAAAACAACCACGTAGTAGACGCGGAGCGAAATCGGTTTTCATTTTCGTGCTGTTCCTTAAATCATCAAAGTGTGCTCAAATTCTTAAGCGTCTTTTATTTCTTTGTGATGCAGCTGTTTTCTTTCTCACGAACGAGTAGTGTTTGTGGACTATTACTCTTCGGACTACTGCCCTACGTTGGAAATGCCCAAGACGAATGCCTTGACCCTGGTGGCGATTGTACATTGGCCACCCCTATAGAGTTTCAAAATACCATTTTCGTTAGCTGTGGAGACACCGTACGTCTTAATCCTACCCAGGAATTGTGCAATACCTGGACGATTGACAACGACGTTAACTTTAGCTACGGTTTTGGAGATGATTCACTGGCGGTTTTTGTCATTATCGACCAATGTTACCAAGAAGCATTATACGTTGATGGGGTCACCAACACTCCTAGCGGAACAGGCATTGCGTCCTGTGATACGCGCATAGTGTACCATTTGGTACCAGCTGTAGATACTATTCAGCAAGGACTAGATTGTGCAAATTTTGCTGCGCTAGATTCCCTCCAAGCAAACCTGCCAAGCAGCTGTGGCTGTGATAGTTTATTGGTGAACTATTTTCTGGATGATGTTATTGACACCACCTATCTCTATGCCCAAAGCTGTATACCATCGGAGGTAGGCATCAGCATGGATACGCTTACCGCCAGTAGTGGTTGTGACAGTATCCTTATCACCTCGACTGAACTGAATGACTCCCCAGAACTTTTCCTGGAGGATGTTTATGCCTGTGTGGGCGAAATGGCGTTGTTGCAGGCTTATGCGCTAGAAGAAGGAACCTACATGTGGAATACGGGCAGTAATGACTATTCTCTGGAAGTAAGTGAACCCGGTACCTACTCGGTCACTTTTACGGACGAAAATGGTTGTACAGCTACTCAGAGTGCTACTGTTGGTTTTACAGATATATCAGTAGAACTCACACCTACCGTGGCTGAACACTTGTTGCTTTCCACTAATCCACTAGAGGTTTGGCAAGGATCAGCCATTGAAATGGAGGTCTTAGTTAGTAATACTCCTTATCCGTACGAAATCATTTGGGATGGTGGCCCCGAAATTGGGGACACTACCTTCAATTACATCGCCAGCAGTAGTGGCAGTTTTCAAGTAGCAGCGATTGATTCTATCGGATGTGCAGGTGTCGCTGAGGTCGAGATTCTGGTACGGCCGATTGGCGTTTATGTTCCTACCGCTTTTAGCCCCAATGGCGATAACAATAATGATTTTTTCAGCGTCTACTCTTCCCCTAATGTAGAGGAGGTACGGTTGCAGATATTTTCAAGGACAGGGGGCACTGTTTTTGATGAGCGATTGGAACAGACAGAACAGTTGTCTCAGGGGATTATATGGCAGGGTTGGGATGGCACTTATCGGGGTAAACGGCTCAATCCGCAGTTGTTTGCCTATCAACTATGGTACCGTGCTATCCAGGGAGAATGGAAAAATATTTCCGGAGAGGTGAGTTTAGTAAAGTAAAAAACAGCTTAAAAAACAACGAATGAAGCATATTTACTGGTTGGCTTTTGTTTTTTTGGGGATGTTTACAACTGCGACAGCATTGGCCCAGGAAGTAGATGAAGGGGATTTTCAGTTACTTGATATTACAAAACAACGAGCATTAACTGTTGCGAGTTATGATATGAAGAGTAAAGGTAAACCCAGTACATTCAAATGGCCCTGGCGAGCGCAGCGGATGGATTACTTTAGCTGGTGGTCAAAGAAAGTAACACTCCGGATCATGGAAAGCTTTCAAGTAAAACCTGGAGTGCGGTATATGTACCAAAAAAGCAGTTTGAGTTATGTAGCTGACGAAACGATCCTGGGAGGAAATATTACCATTGACGACGATTTGCTTAATGCCGTAAATTTACCAAGTGTTGTAGAAAGACCACTTGAAGACCTCTTGATTGAGCTACCCACCGGCCAAGTCGGCCGAGAGGTCAGAAACTGGACTTCATTGGCTAGATGTGAAGCAAATGTCATTGGCATTACCATGAGAGCCAACTACTGGTCAGGGGCATTGTCTCCTGGGCAATTTCCACAGCCCCTGGACATCAACAAGCTATTTGATGTCAATGAATTTGTAGGCGTAGCAGCCAGAGAACTTGCAGCTACATCAGCACTCAACAATGCTGTTTCGTTGGAATTGTTGGTTCATCCATTTATGTTGCTTACCGGGTTTCGGCAACTGGAATGGAATAGTGGTAGCGGTATTTACCTCAATGGTGATTTTGCTTTTGGCTGGGTAAAAGCCACTGACCTTACTTTTAAACAAGGCCGTGAACTGTTGGGAGAAGTGGATATGGGGCAAGAAATACGGAATGCCCTCCCTGACCCATTAGAAAACCTTATTAATACAGATGAAGCCGGGCAAATTATCCTGGACGCTGCGGAGAGTCGCCTACCCCTCTATGGGTTTGGCCTACCTGTGGCTACAGGAAAAACGATGGAATTTAGCGGTGCTCTAGGTTATCGTTGGGCAAATAGTACCTGGACTGGAGATGCCAGTATAGGACTCTTTTATCAGACCCAACAGTTGAGCAATGATCACCCGTCTAACCCTGAACTGAAAATACAGCGAATCACTCCTACCGTTAACGTGAAGTGGATTTTTAATAAAAGAAGCACAGAATCATCGCTATTCGAGGGTTAACACAAGTAAATACCAGCTATCTTTTCAACGACTACTCAGAATTTTAAGCTTATGAAGAATTTTACATTTTGGTGCTTTCTGGTTTTGATTCCCTGTACGATGAGTGCACAAATCGACTTTTTTGGCCGCTCTATTAATGGCGGTCAGAGCCCCAACAGTGCCAGTGTGTTTTTGACCGTAGGCCTGGCAAATGAAACCAGCATTGTTAGTGACGCTGCAAACCTCAAAGATTTTGATCATGCTGCTCGGCAGATTAATCTCTTTAATCTCGGAATAGGCTACGCTACTCAAATCTTGGAAATAGACAGTCTAGAGGAGATTGAAATTGATCTCGACACGGTTATTGGTGGGCCTGTAACCCAAAATGCTTTCCGCTTTTATATGGGGATGCAATATGAAACCTTTAATCGCGATACACGCACGACCGCTAGTGTTGGCGGCTCTCGTTTCCGTGATGGAGGACTTTCGTTTTCGTTGCGACACGAGATGAGTCTCTTGACCGAGAATAACATGTGGGAAATTGTTCCTGCTACCGCCAGTGCTCAATCGCTGATGGCCTCTGTTTACACCGGCCTAGAAGCGGGATTTGATAGTGGATTTGGCATCTCCCTTGAAGAATCGGGTATACTGCAATTGATAACAGATCACCTCGTACGGGATGTTGCCGAAGGCGACCTTACCTTTGATGAATATAAGTCCCTTGAAGCCACTTTGCACGAAAGTATCCGCTATCAGGCGCCCAAAAATACGGGAGGCTCAGAGTGGTATCTTTTGGCAACGGTGAAAGGGCAAATGTTCATCTCGCCATTCCAGCGCGTCCCTCTGCGTTTTACACTTGGAGCAGATTTAGGCTTAGATATTACCAGGGTAAGAAAACGCAACCAGAACAGAATTGGAATCTTCTTCAAGACGGAATACCTTTTTTACTAAAAGAGGGCAACTGACAAAAGAGGATAAATAAGAAAAAATCAACTATCTTATCGCGTCAAAGGGCTACTTTTGCCACATACTAGTGATCTACACGTGCCATTTCCTATAAAAAATGGCAATCTTTTTTAATCAACGCCCCACTTCCACTCATTCCCATTGTGTTTTTTTGGCAGCTGTTAATCAGCTTCCTTGCTTGTAATTATTTACCAGAGCGCCTTATTTTGTCTTTGTGAGCTAATGAACTATCTACAACAAATAATCAATTCCTTTATGGATGGGTTTTTGCCTGTCTTTGGCTTCTTGGTGCTGGCAGGTGGTGGATATTTTATTTACGAACAAGGATTCGACGAATTTAGAAAGCTTCCTGTCATCCAGGAAATCACGGACGCCTCCCGAATAGGCTGGGAACAGACCACTACCTTAGGAGAAAAGCTAGCCATTCATATCATTACCCTGGACAATAGACTGTTAGAGCCGCGCTCGAAAATGTCTACTGCCTTCCACGTTGAAGAATCATTACAAGTTCGTCATAACTGGAACGCTGATGTAATTGCCAAAAAACTAGCCAAAGAAGGTTGGTCGTCAGGGAAACTAAAGGCAGCTAATGCTTACCTGGCTTATATTGAATCTTATCTGGATGAGGCCTTGTATGATATGTACAATACCAATGTTTCAGCAAGTATTACCATCGCTCAGGGAATATTGGAAAGTGATGCTGGCAGGTCTCGTTTGGCCAGAACAACCAACAATCATTTTGGTATAAAAGCCCTTCCTAATGCTAATGGTCGAAAAAAGATAAAAAGTAAAAATTATGGTCAGTTGTATGATCACGATTTTACTTTTAAAACACCGGCCATTGGGGTATCTCAACATCATGACGACCATAAATACGACCGGTTTGAAACCTATCTTAGTGTGCAGGATAGCTATCGACGACACAGCAATTTGTTGAAAAACAAATGTACGACAGCCCGCAAAGGATGCTATGCCTGGATTTGGGAGACATTCCCTGTGCAAAAAGAGCGAATTGATATTACGGAGATGGCTTCTATTTTCCAAAAGACCTCTGGAATTCCCCCCGAAGACTTTTTTGGATACACTACCCTGCCCTATTACGCAGCACAAGCTGCCGGCCTAAAAATGGCGGGCTATGCGACCTCAAAAAGCTACCATAAAAAGCTGGTTTACTTGATTGAGACCTACGAATTATGGCGGCTGGATGCTGCCTTATCGAACGCCCTTAACTCATGAAAAATTTATACTTAATAACATACCAAAAATCGTGTAATTATGAATTTCATTCTACAAATTTTTAAATACTTTGGCGCTTTTGCGGCCATTGTGCTTTGTGTTGGCTTTGTTTCAAAATCTGATTTATCCTCCTTTCTGGCAACACAGACGACCCAGGATTTCACAGAAGACGAACTTGGGCCAACCCAAGAATATGCAACCCTTAACTTGAGTAAGGCACGCGAAGACCTCAGGGGAGAAAGTAGCTCTATCAGAAGAAGTCCTTCAGATCGTGCAGCACTCCCTACGCTACGGGAAGCTTCCCGCAGTAGCAAAATCAGAACGGTTGCCACCCCAGAAGTAAAACCAGTCAGCACCCGCAATAGCCGCAACATGATTCGGAGCAGCGATATCAACAGCTGGATAGAAATGAGTGCCGCGCAAACCTTTTTGGAGGCTGAAAAAGAAACCATGTCGCCGGGAGTAATCCTTGCCACTGGGGTCTATTTCCTTCAGCAAGGGCAAGGCGACCTCAGTATGAGTGCAGCTGACGTTGCAGCTTACCTGGCAGAAGTAAGGGACAATGCCAGCGGAGAAGCCAAATCACATATGAAATACATCGCCAACAGTGAAGAATGGTTTAAGGGGCTAAGTCTTGCTGGTTTTGACGGTGTTCAAATAGCAAGTATCTTTGACCGCCAAGGCCTCGCGGCTTATGATAAAGCCATGTACAGCCGTCACGTAGAACGAAAAGTTGAACAAGCAGATTACGCTGGAGACCCTTCCGCTTTGGGTGCGGACGAGGAGGTTCGAAACAAGAATTTGGCAGAAGCTTATAATGACTATGCTGACCGGCCCGAGGTTAGAAAAAAATATGGCCTGCCTAGTAGCGTGAATACTCCTGCGGCCATCACTGGTGTCGAAGTATCAGAAGGTCGTGAAGAAGCCATGTCATTCCGCAAAGGAGAAACTAAAAGTTATGACAATCCTCGCCTTTTTTGGTCTGTCCTTCAGGAAATGATTGCCCTTGAGCATGGCTACGAAAGTTGGGATGCTTACAAGGGCGACCACTCTCGGTCCGCTGATAAGGAATTTCAGCAACGCTCTGATATCATTGCGTTGGGAGGAGACATGAAAGTGACGCGGAAGCAATAATCGCTTTTACAAATCGTGAACCATATAAGGGATTATAAAAACCATAATAAGTGTCTTTATTATAATACTTAAATGACCTTATAATCCCTTATATGGTTCAAATTGCAAACCTTTCCTGGTAGTTTATGACAGGACTACTCTACCCTTTTTCCCTGCGTGGAGAAGGATAAACCTTGCTGCCCGGAGGTGGAAATCATTACTGCTTCAAAGACAGGTTCATGCGCCTTGTGCCGGATATGCCAGTCGAAGATGAAGTTAGCCCCGGTACCTCCATCCTTATCTATTTCGTCAATCACAATTTCTACGGTTTCCATGGGAGCGATGAAGATAGTTTCGTCAAAATAACTCCGAAGGAATGTGCCGTGGGTATCATAATAAGCGGCCTGACTTAGATAAACGGTATCCTTTAGGCTCGTATTTCTCATGCTCACTGTAGCTGTCAAGCTGTGGGTAGTATGCTCCGTTTGGCTATAAATTTGAGAATACACAGAGAGATAAGTCATGCCATGCTCTAGTGAATCAAGAATTATTTCTCTTGCTTTTCTCTTCTCCCAATTCACAGGAGAAATGGAGCTGATAGCTTGCTCATCTATGCAGGAAAAGCACAGGGTTGCGAGGAGTATTAGTTGGAGTATTTTATTCATTATAAATTCTAGTTTTTCAGGTTGTTATTGCAATTCCAACACCACGGTTTCGTAAGGCTTTAGTAAAAGACTAGCCACATCCTCAACTTTCTGTCCGGTAACGATGTTTGTTCCAGCTGTTGCTCCTGCTATTTGTTGTGCAAAGCGGTCGGTTGCGAGTGTCATTTCTGCAGGATTAGAATTATAGGCGATCATTACTGTTTTTTCCTCATTGTAACGAAAGAAGACATATACGCCATCTTCTGGAATGTACTGTGTGAGTTGACCGTTTTGTAACACAGGATTTTCCTTGCGGTAATTCGCTAGTGCCTTTATAACATTGAACGCCTCTTGCTCTTCGGTAGTTCTGTCTCTCTCTTTGAATTTGTTTTCCTTATCTCTGGGGAAACCACCGGGAAAATCTCGTCGGCCACCTTCGCCAAAAGCCCCGCCAGTACCGGTCATCAGAATTTCGCTCCCATAATAAAGCATCGGAATACCTCGCAGCGTGAGCAACAAGCTTACAGCAGATTTGAATTTATCTAAATCCTCTCCTAGTTCGCCGTAAATACGCCCCAGGTCGTGGTTGTCTAAAAACAGGACATTGCGGTAAGCGTCTTCGTAAAGATAATCCTGTGCTAAAATATAGTAAATTTTGGCAACACCACTTGTCCATTCTTGTGTTTCGGTGAGGGCTTCTTTGAGTGCATAATACAGTTGAAAATCTGTAACTCCCGGCAGGTGACTGTTATGATCATTCGCCCGTGTTCCTTTAGCAAACCAGGACTGAACACCGGTGCCATGGACCCAAGTTTCTGCAAATATTCCTAAGTCGGGATATTCCTTTAGCATCCGACGATTCCATTCGCTCATGAAACCCTGGTCACAATAGGCATAAGTATCAACACGAAAACCATCTTGGCCACTGTATTCTGTCCACCAGATGCTGTTCTGAATGAGGTAGTTGGCTAATTGTGGATGTTGTTGATTTAGGTCTGGCATATGCTTATCGAACCAGCTATCCGTAACTTGCGTGAAGTCGCTTTCCGCTGCATAAGGATCAAGGTGTACTGGCGCCCGGTAGGAAATATCGCGATAACCATCCTTCCATTGGTGAATCCAGTCGGTAGCAGGCAAATCCCTGATAAACCAATGTTGGTCTCCTGTGTGGTTGAAAATAACGTCCATGATAACCTTCTGCCCGCGTGCATGGGCCAGTTGTATCAGCTGCCGATATTGCTCGTTACTACCCAAACGAGGGTCAATTTCATAATGATCTGTGACGGCATAACCGTGGTAACTTTCGTAAGGTTGGTCGTTTTCGAGCACGGGGTTTAGCCAAAGTGCAGTTGCCCCCAATTCTTCGATATAATCGAGGTGTTCCATGATCCCAATGAGGTCTCCACCGTGTCGAAAAAACACTTTATCACGGTTGGTTCCTTTCTGGAGCATATCTCGCCCTTTGTCGTTGCCTTTATCACCATTGGCAAATCGATCCGGCATGATCAGATAGATAAAGTCAGCTGCTGTAATACCTTGTGCTTTAGGGGTATTGTCGCGGGCTTTTAATTCGTAAGGGTAAGCTTTATTTTCTCTACCATCCGGATACTTTAGTTCAATAAAAAAGCTACCAGCCTTGGTCTCAGGAGCTATATCCAGTAAAAGGAAAATGTAATTGGGATTCTCCAGTCTTGTCGTTTCCAACAAGCTTACCCCCGGATAATCAATGGAGGGTTCTAGGTCGCTAGCGTTTCGATCATAAATCAGGATTTCCAGTTGGCGCTCTGCCATTCCTGTCCACCAATTGGGTGGTTCAATACGCGTATTGGAGAAGGATTCTCCGGTGGCTTCGCGGTAATGATACTCACTCTCCTCTGTGCCCAGAGGCATTTTTTGCATCGGATCATCATTGTAGATGCCATGTTGGGCAATTAAAGGTAGGGTAAACAAAAAGCCCAGTAGTCCACAAAGTGCGGTACGCTTAATATTGGCTAAAGCCATTTTTTGGTGAATCATCATTTTTTTACTTAAAACTATAGCAGGTTCCGCGGGACAACATCCACGAAACCTGCTAAATCATAGGAAATATTTTTGACCAGAACTAGTGATCTGTCACTATTCTGCAACGTTGAATTGCAGCTTGGTAGGCATACTCAACAAGCTGACTGCCTTGACTGCTATCCGACTCATGTCATAGGTCTTTGTTCCTGACCAAGACATATAATCTTGCAATTGGGAAACGGCCTGCATCTCGAACTCCATATCCAGCGCATTATTCGCTGCATCGAAATGAAGAAGCTCTTTAGGGCCGTCGTTATAGATTACCCAACTGCCATTGGAATAAGTTTCTTGCCATTGTCCTGTAGTGAAAGTCCCATCGGCATTAAGTGCCCACCAGCGGCCCTTGTTGGGAAGGTTTTGGGTATTGTCTTCGTGGTTTACCCAATGCTCTGCTACCCAGTAAGGAGAGCGTAGTAAAAGCTGAACCTTGGGGCTATTGGCATTTGGTAGTACGGGCGTAGCAAAACTTCCCTGCTCGGTTGCCTCATTGGGGGCAGCATCTACCGTTGCACCGTTATCGCCAGGAGCGTCGGGTTTACAGCTCGTCATTAATGTAACAGCCAACAAAAGGCTAAAAAAGTACTTCAAAAATTGCATGGTAATTATGATTGTTTTATTTATTTCTCATTAACGCCTGGCTGGCGAATTTCTACGCCTTCGGAAGACTTAGCATCCTGCACCATTGCCTTCACGTCTTCCAATAGTTGCTGTGCATCGTAAACGACACCGTCTTTAACGGTATATTTTACCCCTTCCGTACGAATGACCTCATTATTATCATCCAGGCGTATTGCGCCCGTGCCGTACAGCACCTTAAAGTCAGCTAGTGGATTTTCGTTTACGATGACAAAGTCGGCTTTCTTGCCCACTTCTACCGTTCCTATTTCCTGCTCCATCCCTAGGGCTTCCGCTCCATTGAGGGTAGCTGACCGAATGACCTCTAGCGGGTGGAAACCAGCTTCGCGAAGTAGTTCCAGCTCGCGAATGTAGGCAAAACCGTACAATTGGAAAATAAACCCAGAATCGGAGCCTGTGGTTACTCTCCCTCCCCGGTTTTTGTATTCATTAACAAAAGTCATCCACAGACGGTAGTTCTCCCGCCATGCAACCTCTTGTTCGGTGCCCCAGGCATGCCAGTAAGAGCCATGACTGATTCGGCTAGGCTGGTAAAATTGCCACAAGCTGGGCAAGGTGTATTCTTCATGCCATTCGGCGCGGCGAGCCCTCATCAGGTCGCGGTTGGCTTCGTAAATATTAAAAGTCGGATCAATGGTGAAGTCCAGTGCGATCAAGTCATCCATGACTTTATTCCAATGATCGCTAAATGGTGCTGCAGCTTGTTTCCAAAGGCGCCCAGCTTCCTGAAAGCGATCCTGCTCATTTTGATAATTATAGTCTACAGGGTAGTTCTGTACCGTGCGATCGGTAAAAAGTGCCTCGGGGAGCCCGTACCAGTGCTCCATCGAGGTCAATCCTGCCTCAGCGCTATTGACTACATTCCAGCGACCAACATCCATTTGGGCATGGTGACAAGCAGAGCGCAAACCTAATTTTTTATTCTCTGCCAATGCTGCACCCATAATGTCGGGGTTGGCTCCAAAAAACTTGATGCCGTCGGCTCCTTTGGCAGCATTGTCACGCACCCACTGACGAGCGCCTTCGGGGGTGTTGATTTGATCGTAATTTCCCTGACCAAAGACGGTATAAGCTTCAATGCGAGGGGCGGCAATCTCATTGCGATCACTGCGCGCTTTGTGCTCCAGTACCCAGTCTAATCCATTTCCACACGATGGGTCACGAATGGTTGTAATACCGTGACCTAGCCACAATTTAAAGACATACTCTGCATCAGCGCCTTGTGCCCGACCACCAATATGTCCGTGCATATCCACAAAACCCGGCATCAAGTACATACCTTCTGCGTCGAGTTCGTAGCCGCCTTCCTCCAATTCTGGACGTCTATCTGGATTAATTGGCACATTAGGATTGCCCACTACCTGGATTTTGACGATTCTGTCATTTTCTACAACAATGTCAATTGGTCCACGTGGAGGAGCACCATTTCCATTGATGAGGGTAACGCCACGGATGATTAGTTGGCTATGAGGCCCCTCTCCTTCTCCTGGAATACGATCAGGGGCGGGATCAACCTGGGCGGTGAGTAAGGTAGTGATGCTTAAAAACAGGAGAAAAAGGTAAACATGACGCATAGGTTTGTAAGTTTTATCCTTGGTGGAATTCAAAGTAGCGGAACCCTCACAAGGTAAGAAATTTAAGGATTTGTAGATTATTGTTTAGGACGTGTTTGTCTACAAAACCAGCCATGCTTTTTTGATCTATCAGATATTCCTATCTTGTAAAACACCTAGTTATTGTCTTATGCTGATCACTGAAAATTTTAGACGTGTTTTTTATCGCTTATGCGCCATCTCTGTGGGATTAAGTCTTTTCTATCTAATTCTTTTTTGGAGTAATGGCACGCCTCGTTACGGTTCCGAAACGCTCAATTACGGGCCTCTTTTCTTGAATACTGTTTATTATATGGCCATACCTATTTGTTTGTGGTGGGGAATTGGCCAACTTACAGGTGAAAGGCGAGGAAGTTTTATCGCAGGGGCTATTCAATCCTTGATGGCTGGATATCTCTACTATAGTACTTTCACAGGCCCCAACAGTTCCTATGAGAATTTTGTTAGTGCCTACTGGTTTAACGCCGCAGGATTATTGATAGCGGTGGGTGTTTTTGCGTTCTTTTATTTCAAAGAAAGAAGAAAAGCTGTTTCCTTTTTACTAATAACCTTCCTGGTTTTACTCGGTTTTAATATGCCCACCTTTGATTATGGTGAATTGGTGGAGAAATTCTACCGTCTTTTTGGAGCAAAGAACTTTTTGTCGCTCAGCATTACTTCGGGCACCAATTCTACCCGTCGGATAAATATGCTGACGGTGTTACTTTCTAATTTGCAACTCCCTGCTTTCTTGCTTATTATTTGGTTCTTAATCAACAAAGTAAAGAATGCCCGTTTCTTTGACTTTAAGCAAGTCAGCATTCCTGAAGCCCCGCCGATGAGTGCGCTCACTTTTTCTCTGATCCATTGGGTAACGCGGCTAACGCTTTTCGTCTTAGTATTTGGGGCTACACGGCAGATACAAAAGGTAGCGAGTTTAGATTTTGCTCTCGGGCCATTGGTGTTGTTAACTGCTATTTTAGTAGCTCTGTATGTTGTTTCTGTCATCTACCGTAATTTTTTGGTAGCTTATTTTGTATCCAGAGCCAAGTACCCTTCCTGGTGTTATTTGTTTCTAAATATCCCTTTTATTCATGTGATTGCTTGGGTTATAGCAGTGGCCATGCCTGCCAGTAAATCTGTAGATTACGGCAATGAGCAAATGATAAAAGAAGATATTTCAGCCACCTTTAGTGCGCTTAAAATGCAGTTTGCTCAAAACAAGAATGCAGGTATACTGACCTTTATGTTGATCATCATTATCCTCTATACCATTGTTGCAAGTCTCAATATTAGATCGGGAGTCGGTTCGCAAAAAACAATTATCGTTGCGATGGGGATCGTAAGTATTCTCTTGCTTTTATGGTATAAGAGTAATAACCGAGCGGTGTATTATATTTTTCTAATAGAGGCCGTTTGTCTCTTTGTTGCTACCCTACTTGGGCGTATTGAATTAATGACCCCACTTATCTTCTTGGGCTTGAGCAATTATGTTATCTACTATTCGCTCTTTTATTTTGATCAGTTTACCTTGATACAAGAAGAGGGAGAAACACCCCCTCCGGCTATTTCTCCCTCTTAGGGGCTTCACATTTGAACCATATAAGGGATTATAAGGTCATTTAAGTTGTTATTAATAAAAGCACTTATATTTTCTTATAATCCCTTATATGGTTCCATAAAAATCACCGCTGACAAGCACACTGCGTAGGCATAAACGTGCCCGTTTCCGTCATCAATGGCCAAGCGTTTCCGCTACCGGGGAGTTCAAAATAGAACTGGCTACGAGGGACATCGTAATTGCCGATTTCGTTCATTGTAGCGGAATCATAGAGGCGGCCATTCACCATAGTCATTTCTACATTTTCAGAATCCTGGATGTTTTCCAATGGATTACCGTCGATAACGATAAGGTCGGCGAGTTTGCCAACTTTCAGGCTACCAATCTCCTGATCCATACCGAGGTAGCGGGCACCGTTGATGGTGGCACAAGCCAGGGCTTCGTGGTTGGTCATGCCGCCTTGCTGGAGCATCCAAAGTTCCCAATGTGCACCAAGGCCTTGTAGTTGTCCGTGTGCACCGAGGTTGATATTTACACCAGCGTCGGTCAGTTTCTTCAGCGATTGGCTAGTGAGGATGTGGCCATTTTGGTATTCTTCGTCTGGAACCATCGTGCGATGACGGGCTCTGCTGTCAATAACCGGGCGAGGTGTGAAGTTCAGTAGGCGGTCTTTTTCCCATACATTGGTATTTTGGTACCAATAGTATTCACCATTTACACCACCGTAGTTGACGATTAGCGTGGGCGTGTTGTGGGCATCTGTTTCCGACCAAAAGCTAGTCACATCTTTAAAGAGTGGTGCAACTGGAATGTTGTGCTCCACACCGGTGTGACCATCGGCCAGCATGCTCATATTGTGGTAAAAGAACGAGCCGCCTTCGGGAACAACCAAAAGTCCTAGTTCACTGGCGGCTTTCATCACCATTTGGCGTTGCTCGCGGCGAGGCTGATTGTAACTCTTGACGCTGAAGGCACCGTAAGCTTTCGTCCGACGCAGGGCCGAGCGAGCATCTTCCAGGCTATTGATCACGGCTTTGAAATCACCGTCGGCACCGTAGATAATCGTACCTGTGCTGTAAAGACGAGGGCCTACCATGTGCCCGGCTTTGATCATTTCGCTGTGGCTAAAAATCATCTCCGAATTGGAGCTAGGATCATGGGCGGTTGTGACACCATAAGCGAGGTTGGCATAATAATACCAGCTCTTTTGCGGACTGAGTCCATAGCGGAAATCACCCAAGTGGCCATGTACATCCACGATGCCCGGCATAATGGTCTTGCCCGTGCAGTCGATCACTTTGGCATCTTTTGGGATGCGTACTTTACCGGCTTCGCCCATACTGACGATTTTGTTGCCTTCGACCACCAGATTGCCATGCTCTATTACTCGATCACCCTCCATGGTGATGAGGCGGGCGTTGGCCAAGACCACTACCCCGCTGGGTTTGTCTGAGTTGAGTTCCAACGGCAATTTTATCCCGGTACTATCCATTGGTGGTAAGCTATCCGCTGCGCCTTCAAGGAAGGAGAAACGCTCGGTCAGTTCGTCTGAGAAGTACTCGTTACCTAAGGTCCAGAACAGGCGCTCGCTATCGGCTGACCAGTGGATATTAATCCCCGCATCGCGCGCGACCTGCGCTACAGGAACCGCCTTGGTGCTGGCGCTGATCCCAACGGTTTTCCCCGTTTTCGGGAACGGTGCAACGTATACTTTGAACAGCTCCGACCAAGCAATCCACTGATTGTCTGGACTGATACTGAAACGCTGGGCGTATTTACCATCAAAGTGCTTCTTTTCGTCGGTACCATTGGTTTTGATACTGTTGAAACTCTTGGTCAAGCTACCGAATAGGAAGCCGCCCGTTTGGAAAAATATGCGCTCGCCATCGGCACTATAAACGGGGTACTCGCCACGCGGGGTGACGATGGTAGGCTCGCCGCCCGTAGTGGCTATTGTGTAGAGGCCAGGCTCGGTACAATGGGTGTAGCCTTGGTGGCCGTTGCCGTCGTCCTTGCGAAAAACGATAGTACTTCCATCTGGTGAAAACGCTGGTGTTCGATATATGCCGGGTTCTGGCGTAAGCACCTTATCGCTGCCTGTAGCTAGATTGCGCAGGTGTAGCTGCCCCATTTTCTCGTCGTTCCAGCTTACGTAGGCGATCTGTTTGCCATCCGCAGAAAAAGCGGGTTCAAATTCAAAATCGGTGGCTTTGGTCAGGCGCGCCGCTTTCTTATCGGTCAGCGACATGCTCCAGAGGTAGCCAGCGGCACTAAAAACAACCGTTTTTTCATCGGGAGAAGTGACAAGGTGGCGAATTACATTCACCTCAAATTTATCGTCATGCACTTGGTTTTGCTGCGTACGGGTAGCTGCTACCTGGGTGTTGACTTCTACACTAAAGGGTATCGTACGTGGCAATGCCTTGGATTGCGGATCAGAAGGTACTTGCTGAATCTTACCACCGGCCCAGATGATGATCTGCTGATCGTCGGGCGTCCAATCGAAGCCGGGATAGGTGCCAAAAACGGCCCAAGCTTCCTGCTGGTCTTTGCTGAGTTCGTCGTAGAGGGGGAAGGTTTCGCCTGTTTCCAGGTAATGTACCATCAATACCGTTTTGGTACGCACGCGACGGACAAAAGCCAGCTTTTTGCCATCATTAGACAGCTGCGGACGGCAAGCACCACCGGGGCCGCTCACGACGGTTTCCACTTTATCTTCCTGCCGATCATAGCGCTTGATCACGTAAATCTGACTGTTAGGATCTTTGTTGTACTGAAAGTAACCACCGGGGTACATGTCTTCGCTGAAGTACACATAGCGTCCATCGGGAGAAACCACCGGCTCGTTCACATCCTGCTGATCGTTTTTGCGCTCGGTAAGCTGGATGCCGCTACCGCCTGTGATATGGTAGAACCACATTTCTCCAGCCCCTAAAGAGCGCTGAGAAGTAAAGTGCTTGCGGGCAATAATGTACTGCCCATCTGGCGTCCAGGCTGCATTGTTAAGGAGTCGGAATTCTTCTTTGGTAATCTGCTGAGCATCGCTGCCATCGACATTCATCACCCAGATGTTGTCACCGCCACCGGCATCGCTGGTAAAGAGGATTTGCTGTCCATCAGGGCTAAATCGGGGCTGTACTTCCCAGGCTAGGCCCGTACGAAGGGCTTTGGCCGTACCACCCGTAATAGGCATTTTGTACAGGTCGCCCAGCATATCAAAGATGATGGTCTTGCCGTCGGGGCTCACATCGAGGTTCATCCAGGTGCCTTCGTCCGTGGTGAATTTGACATCTTTCCAGTCCCACTCACCGGGCGGGTTATTGACGTCCCATTTATCGGTGCTGCCCGGTTGGGCGATCAGGGCAAACGTGGCGAGGGCCAAAAAGAGGGTGCTCCAAAGCTTCAGCATAATTGTGTGTCGTTGATTTGCTGGCTAAGGTAAGGAAAGATGGAGGGATTGGGTAGTGATTGATTTGAAAGGCAGCAGCAGGATTTTTTATCTCGCGCAGAGGGCAAAGAGCTTTTTTGAAAATTTCGCGCAGAGCCGCTGAGACGCAGAGAGCTTTTTTTAGGTGAAATCAGGAAGAAGAGGCTTTACTCCACCACCAACTTCTTCGTCACCTGCCCCGCTTCATTGCGTAATTCGATCCAGTATACGCCCGCAGGCCAAGTACTTACATCAATAACCTCTCGCTGTATTTGCGCCGTGCCATTTAGTGTTTTTTGGAGCATAATTTGCCCCTGAGCGTTGATGGCTTTCAGATTGGTTTCGCCGTTTAGACCGCGGTATTCAAGGGTGGAGGTTATGGTAGCGGGGTTGGGGTAGATGCTCAAAATTTTATTTGCCCCGATTGCTGGTACCGTTGTAACAAGGCTGGCTGAATCTACAATAATCATAAAAGCCTTGGTAATGGTGGATACCATCGTCCATTGTTGGTTATAAACTGGATTGCTAGTCCACTTCACCTCTCTTACTTTAGCCGCGACAGCATATTTCCCTGGTACCAAGGGGCGATCCCAGTACATAATTCCGTATTCATCAATAAAGAGTTCCCCGTTTGTAGCAGGTGGAAAGTAACCCTCAACCGGAAAATCTGCCAGTGCGTAACTAAGAGAGTCAAAATCATAAGGGACTTGATACATCTGAAGACTTTCGTACCAGCCTTCCTGCTCGTAATTGGTTGGAGAAAGTATGGCCATATCTGGACTCTCGTTGTCTGTAATTCCAATGATTGGAGAATTTTCTGAGGTGAAAATCAATATAGAATCCTTCATGACAAAATCAGAACTTGCTTCTTCTTCCATATTAACGAAATCATCGATAATTTGGCCGGGAGTTATTTTCAATTCCACGTATTCGTTAGTACCTGGTTCGTATTGGTGAATTCCCAAATAAAAATTGATAATGTACCCGTTCCCAGCACCAATGGTTCCCGATAAAGGCAGACTATCCAAATGCCCATCTCCCCAATCGAACGGTAGAAAATCCACCGGACTTCCTTGCCGACAAACCTGAACCTTTACATAAAGTTGCTGTGTATTTCCAAAATAATACTGTTTTTCAATTTCTGCTCCGCAGACGGCTTGGGCTTGGAGGATACTCAAATTCATCAGCAAGAAAACCAGCATTACGCCACCATTCTTATACGTATCAAATCGGCCCATCTTATTCGGTGTTTATTTTTATCAAAAATAGGCAAATAGAACATCACACGCTAGGCAGATCGAAAAAATAGGTTCATCACTCTACCACCAGCTTTCGTACCACGCTTCCGTCCGCACTTTCCAGTTTTACGAAATAGATGCCCGCAGGCCAGGTGCTGACGTCGTTTGTTGTGCAATAATACTTTGTGGCGTGGGCTTTCCTCCTCCGTCCTCGCGGACACCTCCTCCCGAGGAGGACATGGGGTTTGTTTTGGGTTTTGGGTAAGCGCTGAGGGCTTTTAGAGCTTGTTTGGTACTAATCCAAATAGAGGATACAAGCCTATACGTCACTCCTTCCTTGCGACGAAGGAGCCGGAGGACGGAGCCTAAGTCTAATCCAGTGCGTAGGCCGTGAGGCCGGAGCTCGGGGCCCGGAGGGGGCAAGGACGAAGGATGGGCGGGAGCGGGAGCGACCAGACAGCCTGGTGCCGATCCCGTCCCGACTAGAAAAGTCGCATAAGCGTCAACTTAATAAATCGTAATATGAGTTGACAAAAAAAAGTTGCTGCTTAGTTTTGTTCTAGACATCGATATTGGAACAACCACGCAGCAACCATGAAATATAACTTATCACAAATTAAAGAGAAAATTGGAGAACAAGCAATACTGTCGATAGCAAAAGAGAGTGGTTTTGAAATGCGGACACCGAGAAAGATTGATGGGGTCAGTTTTTTATTGGGCTTCTTTATGATGGTCCAGTTGGGTAAAATAGGCCTTAACGATTGGGCACGGCAGATAGGGCGACTTACTCAGAAACTCGTCTCTAAGCAGGGGCTTCAAAAGAAGCTTCAATTCCGACAAGAGGCTTTTGTGCGCAGCCTTTTGGCTCATGTAGTCAAGCAGACGACTAGAGGATGGGGCCATAAAGACATTGAGCTGTTTAAGCATTTCAACAAAGTCTTTGTGGAGGACAGTAGCTGTCTCAGCCTACCCAGAAACCTGTCTGCTTTTTATCCAGGGCCTCATAGTAAAAAACATGGCAAGTGTGCAACGGCTCGCGTGCAGCTACGCATGAACCTACTGGACGATTCCTACGAGGGGATAGATGTGGAAAGCTACCGAGACAATGATCAAAGTTTTGCCCACAGGATTATGGAAGTGCTCCAGGCTGGGAGCCTCGTCATTCGTGATCAAGGTTATTTCGTATTGTCTGCGTTTAAGGCAATCATGGAAAAGGACGCCTTTTTCCTGTCCCGCCTTCGTTATGGAACGAATGTCTATGATGAAGAGACAGGCGAAAAAATGGATTTGTTAGGCCTACTCAAGCAGTTGAAAAAGGAGGGTAAGCAGGTCTTAGATAAAAAAATCTTGTTGGGTAGCAAGCATAAGCTGCCGGTCCGACTGGTCGCGGTGGAGGTACCCAACGAGGTTAGAAAAATCAGGCAGCACAAGGCCAGCAATGACCGAAATACCAAGGCTGCCCACAACGAGTTGTACATGGAACTACTAGGGTGGACCATTTTTATCACCAACGTAGAAAGGGAAGTCTGGAGTTTTAAGGATATCATCAGGGCATATCGTTACCGCTGGCGCATCGAAATCGTTTTCAAGTGCTGGAAGAGCAAGTTCAACGTGGATAAATTCTTTAAAGGCAAGGATTACGTCTGTCCCCCGAGGGTAATTATCACTATTTATTTGATGCTCATCTGGATGACGCTTACACTTGGATGGTACGGTATCTTTGTACAGCGGGTTTATGAGGAAAAACGAGTGTTTTTGAGCCTACTCAAGTTCGCCGACTTCATAAAGGAACGTTTCTGGGAGGTAATCCTGGAAAAAAATCCCGATAAATTTATCGAAGAACTCGCACGATACTATTGCTATGACAAACGAAAATCCCGAGAGCATTATCTCGAATCATTATATGAGAATTTATTAAGTTGACGCTTATGCGACTAGAAAAGTCGAGACGGGAGACGGCACGGCCCCAAATGATACTCCTCCCCTTTTCACTTCCTAATAACTGCTATTCGCTGAACTGGTGGGTGGGACTATCACGGAATTGCGTAATTTTAAGCAAACCAAATAAAAAAATATGCTTATTCGCATCCTTAGCTGTTCTTGTCTGTTACTTTTGATGGCTTGTAACAACAATACAGAACAAGAAGTGACTACAACAGCTTACGAAAAAATGACTGTCAAATACCCTGCTACGGCGACCGTTGACCATACGGATGATTACCACGGAACGGCGATTGCCGACCCTTACCGCTGGTTGGAAGTAGATACGGCGCAAGATGTGGAAGCTTGGGTGAAGGAGCAAAATGCGGTGACCTTTGGCTACCTGGAAAACATTCCTTTTAGAAAGAAAATTGAAGAGCGCCTCACGGAGTTGCTCAATTATCCGCGCTTGAGTTCGCCTTTTCGGGCGGGCGATTATTACTTCTTTTATAAGAATGATGGCCTACAAAACCAGGCGGTGATTTATTACCAAAAGGGGTTGGATGGTGAGCCAGAGGTGTTTATTGACCCCAATACCTGGTCGGAAGCGGGTACTACGGCGATTAGCCTGGTGGGCTTTTCGGAGGATGATCGTTATGTTGCTTTTACGGTAGCAGACGCTGGTAGTGACTGGCGCAAGATCAAAGTGATGGAAGTGGCTACCAAGAAAGAGCTGGACGACGAGCTGGAGTGGGTGAAATTTAGCGGCGCTGGCTGGTCGGGAGATGGCTTCTTTTACAGCCGCTACCCTGCGCCAAAAGCGGGCCAGGAATTATCGGGTAACAATCAGTACCACAGTGTGTATTTCCATAAGTTGGGGACACCGCAGTCGGAAGACGAACTTGTGTTTCGGGATGATGACAACCCCGATCATTACCACTATGGTGGCGTGAGCGAAGACGGTGACTACTTTGTGATGTACGACGCACCGGGAACGGATGGCTTTGCGGCCTACTACAAAGACCTGAAGAACGATGGTGATTTTGTGGCCTTGTTTCCTGGTTACAAAAACAAGAGCAGCATCGTACACAATATCGGCACAAGAATGCTGGTGCTGACCGATATTGATGCGCCAAAATACCGATTGGTGGAGGTAGACATCAATAACCCAGGAAAGGAAAACTGGAAAGAGATCATTCCGGAATCGGACAACTTGCTACAGAGTGTTTCTAGCGGCGGTGGTTACCTTTTTGCCAACTACCTGGAGAATGCGACCGACCGCTACTACCAGATGGCCTACGATGGTAGCAACAGAAAGGCGATTGAGCTACCTGGAACAGGTAGTGCCGGTGGCTTGGGAGGCGATGAAGAAGATACGGTGTTGTTTTACACTTTTACTTCGTTCACTTACCCGCCAACGATCTTCAAGTACGATGTAAAGACGGGAACTTCAGAGCCTTTTTATCGGGCGGAGCTGAAGTTTAACCCAGAGGATTATGTAGAGACGCAGGTTTTCTACCCTAGCAAGGACGGTACCCAAGTGAGTATGTTTTTGGTACACAAAAAAGGTCTGAAGATGGATGGTAGCAACCCTACCTACCTGTACGGCTACGGCGGATTTAATGTAAGCCTGACGCCGAGCTTCAGTGCTTCGCGTTTGGTGCTGCTGGAAAACGGTGGTGTATTTGCGATGGCCAACCTGCGCGGTGGCGGCGAATACGGCGAAGAATGGCACCAGGGCGGAATGCTGGACAAGAAGCAAAATGTATTTGATGACTTTATTGCTGGTGCAGAATACCTGATTGAAGAAGGATATACCAGTAAAGAAAAGCTGGCGATAGCTGGTGGTAGTAATGGTGGTTTGCTGGTAGGTGCTTGTATGGCGCAGCGGCCCGACTTGTTTGCGGTGGCGTTTCCTGCCGTAGGGGTGATGGACATGCTTCGTTACCACAAATTCACCGTAGGCAAGGGCTGGATTCCTGAATATGGTTCAAGTGATGATCCAGAACAATTCAAGAACCTGCTCAGCTACAGCCCGATACACAACTTGAAAGAAGGCGTAGCTTACCCTGCTACGATGGTCACTACGGCTGATCATGATGATCGGGTGGTGCCTGCGCACAGCTTCAAGTTTGCGGCACAGCTACAAAAAAGCCATCAGGGCGACAATCCTGTGCTGATCCGGATTGCTACCGATGCCGGGCATGGCGCCGGTAAGCCGATCAGCAAAATCATTGAAGAACAGGCTGATCAGTGGTCGTTTTTCTTCTACAATACGGATGCGCCGGTGATTTATATTGAAGGATAGGGGCTGGTTGGGATATTCACGACCCACCCTCTAGCTCCCTCCCTTTTGATGGAGGGAGGACTAGCAGTCTATAAAGTGTTGATTTTGAAAGCCCCTCGCCTAGCAGGGAGGGGTTGGGGTGGGTCGTGAATGCAAGCCAAATAAACCAGCCAGATTAGGAACTTAAGTGTAAGGGTGCAAGGGTTATTATTTTAACTTTTACACCCTTACACCTTTTCCTTACCTTTGTGCTGTCTTATAGAACAAGCACGAAAAAAATGCCCGACGACCAACTTTCAAAAGGGGCTGAAAAAGATCTATTGATCGCGGAATTACAGCAGCAAATCAAAGACCTTCAACAGAGCAATCAGGATTTAGAACATTTTGCTTATGTTGCCAGCCATGATTTACAAGCGCCTCTTCGTACTGTAGAGGGCTACCTTGGTATTATTCGCCAAGAGCTTGAAAAAGAGAATATCCCTGTTGATATCGAAGAATATTTCCAGCACGTTACCTTTGGTGTCAAACGGTTACAACAGCTCATTAAGGATTTATTGGAGTACTCGCGGGCAGGCCGTATGGTAGAACGCCAAAGGGTGAAGACGCTCCCTATGCTGGAGATTGTGAAGTACAATTTGCGACACAACATAGAGAAAGGAGCCGCTACGGTGACCACCAATGGGTTGCCGGAAGAATTTCAGGGCCATCGCATGGGGATTACCCAACTGTTCCAAAATCTGCTGGCCAATGCGATCTATTTTGGCAAAGAAGACACCTCCAATCAAATCCATATTGAAGCAGTTGACAAAAAGGACTACTGGCAATTTTCTATCGCTGACCAGGGAATCGGTATCGCGCCTGAGAACCACCAAAAAATCTTTGAGCTTTTTACCCGCCTGATTCCCAGAGAGGTAGATGACAAAGGCACGGGGATTGGCTTGGCGCTATGCAAGCGAATTGTAGAGAGCCATAATGGTAAAATCTGGGTAAAGAGTGAACTTGGGAAAGGGAGTACTTTTTATTTCACGATCAAGAAATAGGCTACTATTTTCCAGCTATCAAGACATTCTTTTTACCACATGAGACACAGCGGATGATTCTTTTACGTAGACTCAGGTCTACCTATCCCTAGGTGTCTATGTACTGAGAGAGGTTAGTGTTATTATTATCACATAGACACATAGCGCATTTATTTAGTGCAGACGGATGCAGTGTAGTTCCTCTGCGGTAAAAAAGTAGAGATAGTGCCTAAGGTCCAACCTACTCCACCACGATCTTCTTCACAGAACTCCCCGTTGATGTACGCAACTGTAAAAAATACAATCCAGCAGGGTATTTACTGACGTCTATCTGTGTAGTAGAAGAAGATGCCGATTGCCATAAAATGCGGCCCTGTTGATCGTAAAGGCTTAATGTGCCTTCATGAAGATCTTTGCCCCTAAGGAATAGCTGATCACTTACCGGGTTCGGGTACAGCTCCCACGTGGTAGCTTGATCGACGATGTTTTCTGCATCCACCGTGCCGTCTGGTAAGAAGTTGGTAGCGAAGAAGCTCACTCCTCCCCTTTCATTCCCCAGCATAAGATCGAAGAAGTCGTCGCCGTTCCAGTCCCACAAGACGGGGTGGGTATAGATTCCTTCATTGCGATCGAGCAGGTTTTCACTAACGGTTGTAAACGCCGAGCCATCGAGGTGCCCTTCAATATCGCGGTAGTATTCTAGTGAGCCGGACTGTGTACCTAGAAACAGGTGATACGCTCCATTAATGTCTACAAAAAAGGTCGTTGAATAGCCCACCGAGAAGCCAGGTATCCGAGCATCGACCTGCCCCAGTTGACGGACATTAGGCGCAATCTCTTCATCATTGCCAAACATGGCTGCTCCTATGGTTCCTACATTTTGAAAATAATTGAGGTTGCCGGTTTTCTCACCGATAACGATATCCCCTAAACCATCACGATTGAGGTCCACGATTTCAGGAGTGGCTGCTTGGCCAATATCAATACCCATGTAGCCATAAGTTGCTGCGCTAAACACGGCGGGTTGACCTTCACCAGCTGTATTTTCAAAATAAAACAGCTTGCCTTCAATATCTCCGACCAAAGCATCATCATCACCATCGCCGTCCAAGTCGCCAAAGGCAGGCGAGAAAGCGTAGGTGCCTGTGCCGGGGACCGTGCCATTGTACTGGGCCATTCCCAAATAGTCTTCACTCACCAGGGTAAAGGCAGGAGATTCTGCTGACCCTGTGTTTTCGTATAAATACAGGCGGCTGTTTTTGAATCCTAGCTCTGCATAAAAAGAGAAGTTACCTACCACTAAATCTTGTAGCCCATCGGCATTGTAATCCAATAATGCAGGGTGAGAGCGTGTCCCCAGGTCTATCATTCCTCCAACCAAAAAATCATCCTGGCGGAAATCAAAGTTGGGATTGCTGTCTGTGCCTACATTCTTGTAGTACCATACATTTTTGTGGTCAATACCAATGTTGTCTTCATTACTGGCTACTACTAAATCTCGTTTATTATCTCCATCAATGTCCAAAAAAAATGATGCAGGAAAAAGCGGTAGATAAGCAGGTACATCATAGCTGGGGAAGTTGATATCCTGGGAAGTCATCCAGGCATCGCTACAGTTATTTCCATTGGTAGCCATTGTAAGGGAGGAGAAAGAAAGGTCACCCAGTACCAAGTCGTGGTCGCCATCACCATCTTCATCAAATGTGAGGACGGTCGAGCCTACATGCCGGTCCTCTATTTCGCCACTAACGATGCCACTGGCACATTCGCCGGCACTAGAAGCTAAATCCAATTCAGGAGAAAGGCCACTTTCATAAATACCTCCGTAGCAATTGTCGGCCAATACAAAAATGAGGCTGTCTGCCCCGTAACCATTTTCTACAGACAGGTTGGTGTACAATTCCAAGAAGCCACCGCTGATATTGAAGGTAAGTATATCAAGATCGCCATCACAGTCAATATCTGCTATATTCGGATAGTCGATATTGCTAATATAAAGCTGTGTATCTGCACCTCCGGGAGTAGGCACAAAAATGATATTCAACTCATTGTCAAAATAAAATCGTTCAAAATCAATGATGCCTTCCGGCGAATAACTGCCGGTGTAAACTTGAACACCAGAGGCCACATTGCGATTATAGGTAAAAATGTCTTCAATACCATCATTGTTGTAATCACGAAGCAGAACCCAAGAATCAAAAGCCGGAAAGTTGACCAGCAAGTCTGGCCGCAGCTGCCATTTTCCGTTGCTGTCCTTTGTGAATCCCATTGCTACATCCCCTACCCTGTCAAATGCAAAAAGGTCTTTCTGCCCATCATTATTGAGATCTACTGTTGAAAACTGTGGGCTATTCAAGCCGCCAGTGAACCCCAATGAGGAAGGGCTACCGTTTTGGGTAACCGTAGGAAAACGGCGCTCGAAATTAATATTCTGAGCAGTTCCTGAAGGGATAGCGTAGAGAAAGAGGGAAAAGAAAAGAAAGTAGCGAAGCGTAGTGTTCATAAAGTAGTTCATTAGAGAGCCTCAAAGATAACGGGCCTGCTGCTTATTAACCTGCAATGGCTATAAATCTTTAGCAAGGAAGGCTACAAATGGTCTACAAATCTGCACGAAGGAGCCGCGACAATCGGCGAAGCAACCAAATCATTTTGGTATTGAGGCTAGGCGACGCATTGAAATAGAGTTCATTGATGAGAAGCCATTCTTTTTCTTTCGACAGGGCAAAAAGTTTGTGATAATATACGCGCTGTGCTGCTTGCAGGCCCGATTTCCAGTAGAGCGCCTTTTCGGTCATCGCAAAACCTTTTTTTGCATTACCCAACAGGCTTTGATCACAGATAAACCATATTTTTTCTTCCCTTTCGGGGAAAAGAAATGCTTTGCCAGCGTTGCGAATCTTATTGACGGGCATCTTTACAAAATCCGTATACAAACGTTCTTCCTCGTGTTCAAAATCCAAAAATGCGAGTGCCATTTCGCCAAGATCAACCTCTTGCACCGGCAATTGCTGATAGCGCAACAACACCTGAGGCAGTACAATCTTATTGATATCCGCGCAATGGATGATGAAGAAAAAATCGAGTAAATCATCACACAAATGACGAAGCTCACGCAAATGACGTTGCTGTTCTGTTTGGTGAGGAGATATAGTGAGGCTTTCTTCCCACTGCAAGAGTCGTCTTTGTACCGTTTCTCTGTAATTACTTTCGTAAAGACGTTCCTGGTATTGCGGTAGTTGAGTCTCGTCTTGTTCGCAAGCTACCCTTTCATTCAACCGTTCCTGAAACCGGGCAAATGCTTGTTGCACAAGTGGTGCTTCCCAGTCCCATGTGGGGGTAGCGGTAGCAGGCTTCAAGCTAGATAGCTGAAGTGCCCCACATTGATGGCAAAAGCGAGCCTCTGGTGGCAAACTGGTCTGACAATTAGCGCAAGTCTTCATAAGCGCCAAGATAGTTAATATTTGAAAATCATATTTTGGCACACTTCTTGTTTTACACTCAGTAAGATTACAATTTGTTAAAAAGGTTATGTAAAAAAAAGGCTCGTTTCGTAAACGGGCCTTTTTTTATACTAAGTCTTATTCCTTCTTCCTATCTTTGCCGCGAAATTTGAGACAAGGGAGGCAAACGTTGTCCTTCCCCTCAACATATGCCTTAACCAAGGGGCTTCTACTGCTCCTGCACTAAACTTACCACCACATGATCATTGGTGTTCCTAAGGAAATCAAGAACAACGAGAACCGCGTAGCACTTACTCCTGCCGGAGTGATGGAACTAAAGAAGCGTGGCCATGAAATCTATGTTCAAGCAACTGCCGGTATGGGTAGTGGTTTTGCCGATGATGATTATTCTAATGCCGGAGCTACACTTCTTCCTACCATTGAGGACGTTTATGCTATTGCTGAAATGATCATCAAGGTCAAAGAGCCGATTGAGTCGGAGTACAAACTCATCAAAAAAGACCAACTGCTCTTTACCTATTTTCACTTTGCTTCTCACGAGCCACTCACCAATGCCATGATTGAAAGTGGCGCTACTTGCTTGGCTTACGAAACCGTAGAGTTACCCAACCGTAGCTTGCCCCTACTCGTACCTATGAGTGAAGTCGCTGGCCGGATGAGCATCCAGGAAGGTGCCAAGTACCTCGAAAAACCTATGGGTGGTCGTGGCGTACTGCTAGGTGGTGTACCTGGGGTTATGCCTGGCAAAGTGATCGTTCTGGGCGGCGGTGTTGTAGGCACTGAAGCAGCAAAGATGGCTGCTGGATTGGGTGCCGACGTAACTATCCTTGACATCAGTTTGCCTCGCCTCCGTTACCTGAGCGATACTATGCCAGCTAACGTGAAGACGCTCTATTCCAATGAGTACAATATCCGTGAGTTGATCAAAACAGCCGACCTTATCATCGGTGCGGTCTTGATTCCTGGTGCAAAAGCTCCTAACCTCATTACGCGCGCGATGCTTAAAGATATGCGCCCCGGAACGGTACTCGTAGACGTAGCCGTAGATCAAGGTGGTTGTATCGAAACGTGTAAACCCACTACCCACGCTGATCCTACTTTCGTGATCGACGAAGTGGTACACTACTGTGTGGCCAACATGCCTGGTGCAGTGCCTTATACTTCCACCCTCGCCTTGACCAATGCAACGCTGCCTTACGCAATCCAATTGGCCGACAAAGGCTGGCAAAAAGCTTGCCGTGAGAATCAGCCGCTATCTCTTGGACTCAACGTCGTTGATGGCAAGGTAGTTTACAAAGCAGTAGCGGAAGCCTTCAACTTGGATTACACGCCATTAGAAGACGTATTGTAACATATTAGACTCCTAACTCTTTATCTCAGGCTGTAAGTCTAAGTTGAGGAGTTAGGAGTTACTCATTCGAGTGTATTCATCAATGCGAGTCTGACTACTATTAATTGCAGAGTTCTAGCTCCCTGAGTCTTCTAATAAAAATCTCTGCGCCTCTGTGTCTCTGCGCGATATACTCAATTTTGAACACGCCCACTCATCCCCCACTCCTATGCGAATTTTAGGTTACCTCGATCATCCTATTCTCAAAATCACCGTTTTCAAGACCGACACCCGTCTGTCCATTAAGTTTGAAAACAACCATTTCGAGCAGACCTACAAATTCCGCCCCACCGAAAAGACCAACAGCCTGAATGAACTCCGCCAACTGGTCGATGAACCCTTTATTGAAAAGGTAATGAGTCATTTTCAGGAAATGGACCAAGACTTTGCCGCGGCTTTTGAGCGCAACTTTCCCGAAGAGGAGGACGATGATTTTCCGGAGATTATTTAGGGGCATTGTCCTGCGCTAATTTTGACCCTGATCGTATGAATGCGATTACGCATTTGTACGATTAATGTGAGCTAAGGGTTTTCTGGTATAGTAATAAAACATCCTACATGACCAGAAAAAGAGGCTGCCTTCTTAAAAGACAGCCTCTAGTCGAAAGAGTAGAGTTAAATATTGGCTATTGGTTCTCAATGATTCAATTTACCGAACTACAGCAATTTTTCCGACAAATTTCTCTTTGCCTGTTTTTATTTGAACGATATAGGTTCCCTCGGGTAAATCAGATAAATTCAAACGAAGTATGTTCTCCCCTTCCAATACTTCCTTGTGGAGCAATTTGACTGTCCGCCCTGTCAAGTTAACTAACTCAACCAATGCTTCTCCGCTGCTATTAGCGTTAAAATCCAGCTGAACATATTCCATAGCAGGGTTAGGGTGAATTCCCAAAATGTTTTTGTTCTGAATAAAACTATTTACCCCCTCCGGCATCGCGGAGCCAATCACGATAGTGTAATCTTCTACTTCACCATATTGGAAACTTTCACATGGAGAAGAGTAGCCGTTGTACTTCATGGATACACGCATCCGAGTAGAACCAGATGGAACATTGCTAGGAATGTAGGCAGAGCCTGTAATAGTAGAAGTACCATTACCTTGACTTACCATTTCGCCACTATCATTGAAGTCGCCATCTTGGTTGAAGTCAATCCAAATTGTCCAGTATTCACTGTAAACTGAACTTGAAAAGCCCGGAACAAGCGTCCAAGAAACATTAGTGTTCGCATTTACAACAGTAGATGTTCCGGTGTAGTTAGCGTATCCACCATTGTTGCCTGAAGTATTATTAATTCCGCCAAACTGTACACGATTTATCCATTCATCACTGGTGGTGTTTCCATTTGAGTTACAGTAAGCGTTTCCTCCGCCACCACCGGTCGTCGTGAAATATTTAGAAGATGTCCATGGAGACCAGTTTGATCCACACCATATACCACCTTGGTATTCATATTGCGTTCCGGCAGTTAATCCAGATAAATTCGTAACACCTGTTGACGAGTAATTTGCAATTGTAAATGTTGAAGAACCTGCAACTTTATACTGGAAAATAGAAAAATCTTCACTCCCTGTATAGTTTAAAGAAACGGTAGTGCTACCAACATTGCTTGAGTTTATCTGACTTACAGCAGGAGCATTACAGCCACCACCGCCGCCGGTCGTCGTGAAATACTTAGAAGATGTCCATGGAGACCAGTTTGATCC